>CANKZX010000037.1 GCA_947488275.1 Alphaproteobacteria bacterium
TGCATCCGTATTATCAAGACCAGGCAAACCCGAATCAATAGTCCATACATCCATATCAACAGATGGCATATCATCGATAAGTGGCTGAATGGCATTTTTTATTTCTGTTGTTGAACGTTTACGCTTTGCTTTATCATGCAATCCAAAACAAAGATCCGCACCCCATCTTCCCATAAAGACAAGAATGCTTTCAGCTTCTGGTAAAACACCAATTTTCTTTTCAACATTCACAACCATTTCATCAAGTGTATCAATATTTTTTCCTGGTATGGGTGGCACAAACACTCCCATCAAACTACGATCCTCTTTCGGTACTGTTTCTTGGGGTAACAAACTAAAAAGGCACACTGTGATACCAAGTGTCAGAACCATAAGCAACAGCGTCATAAACCGTTGTGGCAATACACGCTCTAATAGCCCTGTATAAGCATCTGACATGCGCCCCAATATCCGATCAACCGCAGGAAACAGTTCATGCTGTTTTGCCTTCAATAAATAACCACACATCAATGGCGATAACGTTAACGCCACTACCCCTGAAATAAGAACACTGCCCGCTAACGCAACGGCAAATTCAATAAATAGTTGTCCAATTTGCCCTTGAATAAACGCAATAGGGGTAAATACGCTCACCAAAGTTGCTGTCATAGCAACAACAGCAAATCCAATTTCCTTAGCCGCGACAGCGGCTGCATGCATAGGACTGTCCCCTGCCTCAATATGGCGTGCACTGTTTTCCAGCACGACAATCGCATCATCCACAACTAACCCAACAGCCAGAACCATTGCCAAAAGCGTCATAATGTTGATTGAATAACCAAAGGCATGCAAAAACAACATGGCTCCCGCAAGTGAAATCGGTATTGTAATAAGGGGTATTAACGTGGCACGAAACGACCGTAAAAATAAAAACACAATCCCTAACACTAAAAGAACAGCCTCAATAATTGATCTCTCGATCGTTTGAATAGACGTTTTAACAAAAACAGCCTGATCCAACACAACAGCGATTCGTATGTTCTTTGGAAGGCTTGTTTTTATTTGATCGATCTTTTGATAAACTAACGCGGACACATCAACAGGATTGGCATCAACTCCACGTCGTATCCCCACAACAACACCTGGCTTGCCATTCACACGCACACGAAATGATGTATTATCTGTTTTAAGAGAAACAGCAGCAACTTGCCCCAACCGAACAGCTGGAGACGTATCTGATTTTTCTTTAACTATTAAATTATCAAATTCTTCTTTTGTTTGGGTACTTTTAACAAGTATTGCGGGAATACGATCCTGATATTTACCAATCGGCAATGATGCCCTCCCCTCATCAAGCGTCTTAAAAACATCCTGTGCATTAACACCAAACATGTAAAGAAGCTTTGCATCCAGCATAATCTCAAATGTATATTCCTGCCCCCAAACTTCAGCCGAAGAAACACCAGGTATGCTCCGAAATGCATTTTTTAAATTGAGGTGCGCATAATGCGTCAATGCCCCAAAATCAGATGTGTCTGATTCAATAGACACGGCCATAAAAGGCGGCCCTGAATTGTCCGTTGTCTTACGTTCAACCACAGGTTCCTTAACGTCTTTTGGTAACCCTGATTTTGCTAAGCTCACCGCATCACGCGCCGCTGTCATGGCACGTTCCATGGACGTATTCGGTTTAAATTGCAGGTTAATTCGCGTAGATCCTTCTTGTGTTGACGATGTCATCTCATCAAGACCTTCTATCCCTGCAAGCTTATCTTCCAAAACATTCGTAATTGTTGTTTCAATCACCTCTGCGGAAGCATTGGGATAATTGGCAAAAACAGTTGCACTGGGAAATGTAATTTGCGGGTATTCACGAATCGATAGGGACTGAAAACTAAGCACACCCACGACAAAAATCATGGTATTAATAACCAACGCAACAACAGGGTGCTTTATAAAATACTGTGTTAATTGCATATCAGCTCAATCACGACTTAGATAATTTTTCATTGGAGGATTGGAGAACTCCTTTATTTTGATCTTCATCCATTTTTCTGACTGCTTTTGCATCAGTCTTTTTATCCGTCTGTGTTATATTTTCCCTCGCATCAATCAGTTTGCCAGAATCTGATGTTTTATTGGCAATTTTAACAACATTATCATCTGAAAGACGCGCCTGCCCATAAGCCACCACCTTATCACCAACATTTATACCTTTGGTAATCTCAATCGTATCTTTTGACTGCATGCCAATCTCAACGGGTGTTAGAATAGTTTTTGATTCTTTATTTACGATATAAACATGGGGCTTTTCAGCCTCTAAAAACAAGGTATCAATTGGCAATACAATAACACCTTCTTTTCGTGAAATCGTTAAATCAACATTTAATGGCATACCAATCACATGATCTTTCGTCGAAATCTCAACCATTGCAGGCGACATATGGGTATCTTCCGCTATCATTTTCTGCACATGTTGCAACGCATAAGCTTTACCTGCGATCACAACGTTCTGCCCAACATTAATAGAAGGCAAATGAATACCTGGTATGTCAAATTCAACGACAAGCATCTCTGGGGCATAAAATGTAATCAAGGACACTCCCTCTTTTACCTCCGTTCCAGAACGCACCTTATAACTTCCAATCACCCCATCAAACGGTGCATAGAAACAATTTTTATCGAGCATAATTTTCGCCATTGCACGATTCTTTTCAGCCTCAAGCCATGCCGCTTTTTTCTCATCCAATGATTGCACACTTACCGCACCACTTTTAGATAAAGTTTGCATACGTTTATATTGCTCTGACGCTATTTTCTCAGCCGATTCAGCATAACTATAATTTTTTTCAAGATCATAATTAATAATTTTGGCTATCAGTGTATCCTTTTTAGCAACAAACCCTGCTGGCTTAATAATATCGAATACACCATTCGCTTTTGCAATAAGCTGAGTCGATTGCTTTGGACGAACAATTCCAATCAAACGTATTGATTTTTCAATCGTTTCTTTAGCTGCAACAACAACCTCAACAACCTTGACAACATCTTCTTCTTTTTTTGACGAAAATCGCGTTATACCAAAAACAAGAACAGCTGCAATACATACGCACCCGACTATTACTTTTATACGATGCTCTACTATATAATCACGAACGATCTGATACATCATCATTCCAAATAAGTAACATTGTGAAATTATCATTACTACCGTAACACAAAGTTTTTAACATAATTTTAAAATTAATTGATTCTCATCTTTACTAAAGAAAAAATGTGTGACAAAATTGCCCTTGCATTTTTAAAGGAGCATGCGCATATTATGCGTATACTGAATAATACATGCATGAAAGCTGAGTGACTGTGGAAACAACATTTTGGATGGTAGATGCCTTTACAAACCGTGCATTCACAGGCAACCCAGCAGGTATCTTTGTTAGTGATGACTTTCCAGATACCCATGTCATGCAAGCCATTGCAGCTGAACTCAATTGGTCGCAAACAGCTTTTATTAAACGCTTCAATTCAACCAATCATGATAACCATTTTATTATTCGTTGGTTCTCCCCAAGGGATGAAACTCCCATTTGTGGGCATGCCACATTAGCAGCCGCACATCTGTTATGGGAAAAAGGATTTGCCTCAACAACATCACGCATTACTTTTGAATCAATGGCAGGTGCGCTTCACGCCACACGAAGCCCTGATCATTGGATCACCCTTGATTTCCCTTCAAAGCCCTTATGGGATTGTGAGATGCCAGCCCTACTTCAACAAGCACTTGTCACATCTAATGGCACCGTTGATATTGAATCGGTTATGCGTGACGACCTTATTTACGTCGTAACGTTACGCAATCAGACTGACCTTGCTGCACTTATGCCCCACCTAAACATCATCGAAAATCTGGATTGCCGTGCTGTTTCAGTAACAACCACAGGCAGACCTGGTTATGATTTTGAATCACGTTATTTTGCACCACGTGTTGGTATTCCTGAAGACCCTGTTTGTGGATCATCCCACGCACGCCTTGGTCCTTTATGGGCGATGCGTCTTGGCAAAATGGAACTAATAGCCTTTCAGGCATCCCGACGTGGGGGTACCTTAAAAATAAATGTGACGCCTGAACGGGTTGCGATTGCTGGGATGGCCATCACAGTATGTGAAAGTAAATTGCTGAATGTGTCTTTTGAAAAGACACAAATAGGCGCTGAACAAAAAGCAGCTTAAGGCATCATTGCAACCGCATTTCACACATCCATTAACATGTTAAGGAATTGTGCAAAAATAACTTACATGATTTATGACCGCCGTCATCACGAGCTGCCAACGACAGCGTGGTGATCCAGTGGCTGTTATTCTGACCACGCCCTATAGGCTCGTCATGACGACAAGAAAAAAAGAGAGTAATCGTGTCGTTTATTTTTGTATGGTTCCTAAGCACTCTTCGTTTTATCAGAAGGCTCTGCATCCTTTGTCGTTTTATCGGTCTCTTTTACCGCTTTTTCTTCATCTTTATCCGCAATAAAACTCGCGCTATCAATCGTGATAAGCGGTGGATAAACTTTTATTTGGCGCATCACTGATTTTGCAATAACAAACGCGAACTTATCAAACGTTTGATAAGGAATCTGGGCAATATCCTGTTTCTTCACCAAAATATCCTCAGCCTTTTGTCCTGCCATTCGCCCAATGTTAATGTTGCTACTAATAAGCGCCATTAAGGGTGGTCCTTTTGCAACCATAAGTTCTGTTCCTGTAAAGGTCATCAACTTATTTCGTGTCGCAATCTCACATAGCTCTTTTCCATTTCCTGACATAATATTACTTGGTGGCAAGTAAATCAAATCAACACCTGATTCCTTTATTTTTTTAAAGGTTTCATCAAGTTTACTCAAATCAAGCTTACCATTAATAAGATACGAATACGGAAAACTAACGGATTCGATCCCTCTTTTTTCACATTCTTTATGAAAAGCATCAACCATCGGCGTTGATATTGGTTCAACCGTTGTAAAGAAAACGCCCATCTTTTTTAATGATACATAAGATAACATTGTATTAATCTGGGCTTCCATCGGTGCAATATGATTAACACCTGTCACGTTTCGACCTGGTTTATTCATGTCATAAATAATCTCAGATTTTACAGGGCTTGCTGCAAGGGTACTTACAATAGGAATTGTCCAAACATACTCATCTTTATTTTTGGCGTTCACTGATCCTGCTATTTCCTTAACAGCTGGCGTTGACCACGTGAAGACAAGGTCTGGTTTTACCTGTTTTATATCCGCAACCAATTCATGACATTTTTTCGCATTTCCCTTGCAATCACTCACAACATATTCGGCCTTAATCCCCTGCTGGGCAAGATACTCTTTAAAACCCTTCTCCACATCAGTAGATCCATCCCAAAGCACCATATAAATAACATAAGTGCGATCAGGTGCAGATGGTGTACTCGCCACACTTGTCTGCGGCAATAATAAATTAGCAAACAAAGCGAACTGACCAAGGAAAGTCATTTTGATTAATGTTGAAAATATACGCATTATCTAACCCCTAATTACCTAACTCTTTTTATTTCTCTTTAAGATGTACAACACCATCCCAATCAGCCGATGGAGGAGAAATAATAAAATTCTTACAACGTTCAATGTACATTGCCGTCACAATATCACTTTCATATAGATTCTCATTTTTAAGCATGACAAAAGCGTCAAGTGCTTCCTGCCATTGTTTATTCATATATAACTCAAAAGCTTCTGAAAAAGCCTCCGCAAAAATTTTAACCTTTGGTGATAACGCTGTAACGTATGCATCATTATCGAGTCCCATTAATTCATAGATACGAATCCCTTTATCTTTACCTTTCACGGCAACAACATCAATTGGCCTTGTCGTGAAATCACCCGTTAACTGCGTAACCATATCATGAGAAATTAAAATTTGGGTACCATACATCTTATTTGTACCTTCAAGGCGCGCCGATAAGTTAACAGAATCTCCTAAGGCAGTATAATTCATACGTTCAGATGACCCAATATTTCCAACAACAGCCGTTCCACAATGAATACCAATACGCGTGATTAGGGCAGGCTTATTTTCAGCGACCCAATAACGGTTTAATCCTTTTAATTTCTGCTGACAAACAAGTGCGGCTCGACAGGCATGAATAACTTGGTTTTCATCTTCTTCAGGGGCTCCCCAAAACGCCATAATCGCATCACCAATGAATTTATCAATCGTCCCCTGATTATCCAAGATAATCGTGGATAACGCTTCAAAATACTCGGATAACTGTAAAATCAATTCTTGTGGCGGTGTTTTTTCAGATATTGTTGTGAAATTAGCAACGTCCGAAAAGAAAATTGTTATATTCTTTGACTTTCCACCAATTTCAACAACTTCCCCGCTGTCAACAAAACCGCGAATGAGCCCTTTTGGAATATATTTTGAGAAATTACTTACACTCACTTTCACACGCTGCATTGAATCATTTAAATCTTTAATTTCACGCAACTTACTATTCACAATAACAGGGTCACCAAGATCAATATTGTTAATCTTATCAGCCTCAATTGAAAGGTGGGTAATAGGCTCTGAAAGCTTTTGTATCTGAAAATATAAAAATGACAAAATTAAAAACATCACAAGAATAGATATAATAAAACACTTAAATTCGATATCAGAAAACTTTTCAACGAAATCTTTCATTGATGTAATAGTCACTATTTTCCAATTTAAATCCATATTTTTCGGTGAATCAGAAACAATTGAAAAAAATGAATCATTATCAACACTAAAAAAATCTGTTTTCTCCGCTTTGTTTGCCTTATTATTATTCCGATAAAGGTCAAGAGCAATTTTAAGCTTACTATTCCCATAATCATCCACAGGGATCAGTTTATCTGAATCAACAACGTCAGAATCTGCAATAACATTCATATTATGATCAACAACAAAAATACGTGTTCGATCCGTTAAACGCAGATTATTTAAAATCCACGACAATGTACGAATGTTCATTTTAACATTCATTTTTGCATTTTCGTGATCTCGTTTTAAAATTGATTCTTTTTCAATAAAGGGCAAACGCTCAAATATATAAACATTTGGCCATTTGGGATATTGCTTTTCTTCACTAATATCTGTCTCATTCAATTTTTCTTCTTTTAAAAGAGTAAAAAATTTATCGTAAAATGATATTGTTCCTTCAACCTTTTCTTTTCGGATGATGTAGAACATCGCATTATCTGGAATAGCATGAGACATTACCGATTGCATCTTTGACTCAGGTCGAATTTGAATACATTCTAATGATGAATCTGCATTATCTTTTTTAATCCGAATAACATCAATTGGATCAATATTCGTTAAAACACGAACTAATTGGGTATGTAATGCCTTACTATCAATACCAAGATCTGTATAGAGAGGTGCTATAAAATCATTCACATTTTTAATGCTATTCACATAATCAACAAGGGCTGTAATTGCACTTTCATCTTGTTTCTTTACAAAGCTTTTAGCTGAATCCACAAGAAGTTGCCTACTTGCATACATATTATAAGCAACGATGACAAGTATAGAAAGCGATACGGATGCAATAATACGAAAAAGAATCTCAAATTTAATTGATCTGTTTTTTATTATTTTACTCATGATTCATATCCTTTTCCGTCGAATTAAGGAGTTTTTCAATCTTTGCCAAATCGTGTTTCATTTTTGTTGATGATGTCACAACAGTTCTAAAATTACCGCGCAACATAGGGTCACTGATTTCTGACAAATCAAAATGCGTATCATTGACTTTTAACTTATCAATATTCTTTTGTATGGAGGCAACTGTCTTAATAAGTGGCGCCGTCATTTTATAACCAATAATTGCGCTTAAGATCATCGTAACTAATATAGCAACAGCCATTCGCTTATAGAGATTCTCTATTTCAACTTTCTCTTGTGCTGCCAGAATCTCAGGTTTATAACTAATTAAAATAGCACCACGAATAGCACCTGTAGGGTCTTTTAACGTAAGTCCAACATAGTTCTCCCACTCAGAAAAACTCCACGTAATTGATTTCGAACTTTTGATCGTTCGTATTGACCGTTCAATAACAGGCGCACGCAAATCTTGCTTTGTCGTTTTGAAAATTGTACTTAAATCCCAATTATTGTTTTTTAAAATATAAATCTGATCTATAATCTTTTCTGTTTTACGTCCATAATCAATATAGGACTGAATATTTGTTTGTGATTCAATACCAATACCCATACGTAAATTATTATCAATCGCAGATGCAATACTCGAAATTGTCACACCAATACGATCATTAATAAGATTTGAACGGGTAATATGATATTTAAAATGCATCAAAACAGTCAAAATAACGAGTGTTACAATTGATATAGATGACAATATAAATGACATTCGAAAGGATGTTTTCATTATTGGCTCCTATTTCCCAATACTCTGTTTTTTCTTACACAAGAATCTATTATAAAATAAGAATGAAGCGTAAATTAAGTTACACATAATAAGGGCACTTCCAAGATAAAGCAAAGCATGTGAAAAATCTGCTTTTAACAAAACAAGCGCCGTAATCGCTGGTCCTACAATCATACCAATTCGCTCAAAAACGAAATAGAATCCAAGAATTGCTGTTTTCGTATGCGCCTTTGCATACTTTGTACTCAAATCATCAAGAAGAGACATTAAAGACGACACATAAATGATTGTAAATAAGGTGTAAAATGATAGCTGTGTAACAACAGACCAAGTTCCATGATATTTAATGTCAAAAATCATGGGCATCGCAATAAGGATTGCAGACATAAAGGTAACCACTGTTGGGCATTTCAATTTTTGAATCAGTTTGGGCGCATAGGGAGCAAACAAAAATGAAATAACCCCATAAATCATCATCACACGCCCAATAACAGACTGCGAGCTACCAATCGATTGAAGGTATAAGGGATACAAATAACAAACAACCCCTGTGTGCATAAAGCGTGTTGGAAGGGATGAGAAAATAACCGCAAATGATAACTCTGGAATTTTAAAGAGCTCCCATGAACTTTTTGCTGTTTCACGACGTGCATGAAGCGTTACATTTGACAAGTCAACAATATAACGGCTTGCAATAATAATACAAAGTGCTGCCGCAATAATTGAGATAAGAAATAAGGCTCTATACCCAACGTTATCAATTAAAATACCACCAATAGGCGCGCCGCATATATATGCTGCACCAATCGCAATCGTGACAATACCATACGATTGAATACGAGATTCTGTTGTTGCATAAGCGGCCACATAATTTTGACTGGTTACATAACAAATGGAAAAACCAATCGCTGAAATGGAGCGCGCAATAAAGAATCCTGTTAAGCTTTCAAACATAAAGGCTACAAAATAACCAAATGCCATAATCATTGGACCAATCATAAAAGATTGCCTAAAGCCAACGCGATACGATAGCTTTGGCACAAATGGAATAGCCGCGGCAACAAAAATCATGTTTAAAATGATCGGAATCGCACTCAGCATTTGCTTAGAGATAAAAAATGTTGGTTCATAAAATTGTGCCGCATACGATGGAATGGCTGGTATTAAGATCGTCTCGCCAAACATCATCAAAAACATAACAAGGCGCAGGTTAATAACCACAGGCGAGATTGGATTCACTTTAATCTCGTTTTTTGGATAATCATATTTCAACGTTAATTCATTAATAGAATCATTAATGACATCATAATAACCATTTTGGGTCGATATATTTGAAAAGCGTTCTTTAAGTTGATTAAACCACTTTGTTAACGAGACAATATTTTCATTAAGACCACTCAAAATTTGACCAAAACTATCATGTGAACGCGGTGTATCAATTTGTGAATAATCACTAATCACAACACGACGAACAGCTTTGTTAAAATCACGCATTGGCTGAACAACAACGTTTCTAAAAATATAACTTAAGAATTCATAACCAATAATCATCGCTGCCAATAGAATAATAGCGATATCAATAAATACATTTTCAATGTTTGCATCAACCGCACGGTTCGACAAACCAACGTGCAAGTACCCTTGAATTTTATTATTATTCACAATACGAAGTGGAATGTTATAGAAAGCATAAATTTCAAATGGCTGAATTTCTTCTTCAATGGAGCGTTCAATTTTTGAAAAAATTTTGAATTTACCTTTAATACTTTCTTTGGATCCACGTTTGTTTTTATCATCTGACTCAACAAAATCATCTGATTTTGATAATATTTCGCCTTTTTCATCGGTCAAAATTAAATATTCTAACTCACGCGCTGATTTCAATTTCATATTCAAAAATTGAGTCGTACCATTTAAATCATCAATAGGTATTCCAACATCAAGCGCCTTTTCAATAACTGTTACAGCCGAATTTCCAACTGCGCGTGACTTTTCACTAATCGATAAAAACAAATCCTCTTTTTGTGCATTCGTATGTATAAGATACAAAACAAACGCAATTGAAAGATTTAACACAACAAACAATAATATTATTTTAAAAATAGATTGTTTATAACTTTTTTCTTCAAAATCATTTGTGTTCATCTTTTTGACCCACTGTAGAAACAAAGCTCGACTCTTACCTTAAAGCTTTGCACATAAGAATTAAGAAATCATTAATTTTTTAGATAAATTTAATATTCAGAATTTTGCATACCTCTTGCCAATCATTTCTCAAAATTCTTATAATAAAGCCCCCTTTGTAAGAAGGTGACTCTTATTTATGTAAATGTTTCTTTTTTGAATTTTTCAATTATCAACGGTGAAAAAAATCATTTCCGTTTTTTCTACAAACGTGTTATGATGCAGACAAAATTATGTTTCGAAGGATTTAATAAATGAAACGCACATATCAGCCAAGCAATCTCGTTCGCAAGCGTCGTCATGGTTTCCGTGCACGTATGGCAACTGTTGGTGGTCGTCGTATTATTAACAGCCGCCGCGCACAAGGACGTAAGCGTTTATCGGCGTAGATTATTTGATTTATGACCTTGGTTGTCCTTAAAAAACGTTCTGAATTTGTAAAGGTAGCCAAGGTTCGCAACACCGTTCGTCGTGATACAATATGGGTTCAGTGTTTACAGAATAATTTTTTAAGCACAGATAAATTTGGTGTTGGCTTTACAGCTAGCAAAAAAGTAGGTAATGCTGTTTGCCGCAACCGTTCTAAAAGACGTATGCGTGAGATTGTTCGCTTATTTCTTTCTGATATTTTAAGGGAATTTCCCGAATTTAAAGGGAATTTTGTTTTCATTGCTGTTCCTACAACACGTAATTGTGATTACACAGCCCTTGTTCATGATTTCAAAAATGCTGTTCGGCGTTGCATCAAACGATCAACCCTTACACCTAATAAAGATTAAGTTTACATTAGGTATCTATTAAAAAAGGATTTTGAATGGCGCGTCTACTGATTGGTATAATTCATCTATACCGTTGGCTTATATCACCGTTTTTCCCTCCTCGTTGTCGTTTTGAACCGACCTGCTCACGTTATGCCATTCATGCACTTGATACCCATGGTGTTAGTCGTGGTCTATGGCTTATTTTAAAACGTCTTGCACGCTGCCATCCGTATGAAAAAATTAGCAAGCAATTGGGGCCAACATTTGGTTATGACCCTGTCCCAACAAATAATCATTACGCTGCCAACCAAATCAAATCGAAATCATCGATAACAAAACCTTAAATCATCCTCATACATTTATCGTATCTAACCTTATAGAATAGTGCCTTTCCCATGAATGATCAAAAAAATCTACTTCTCGCCATCACGCTCAGCCTAACCATTTTTTTTGGCTTTAACTATTTTTTTCCATCACGTCCGATTGAACAAGTGGCACAACCCACAGTACAAAGTGCAACAACATCAATTGTAACGGCACCCGCAATCAATCAAGCTGCCGTTTTATTACCGCGTGATATTGCCCTTAAAGAAGATATACGCATTCCTATAAAAACTCCTTCTGTGACAGGATCTCTTCGTTTAAAAGGCGCAATCATTGATGATGTGGAACTTCTTAATTACAAAGACATACCCGAGGAAAAAAGCCCTCACGTAGTATTGCTCGCGCCACAAAAAACACATCGTTCATATAGTGCAACATTTAATTGGTTAGCGTCAGATTCAGCCATTGAATGCCCTAACGAAAATACACTTTGGCAGGTTGAAGGCGGCAAAGATGGCGCTGTATTATCCCCTGATAAAGCCCTAAAGCTTTCTTATACGAATAAGCAAGGGATTCGTTTTGAACGCACATTTACCGTTGATAAAAATTATTTATTTACCATTACGGATCACGTCACTAATGCCAACCCAGCAGCTGTACATCTACAAACGTTAAGTCATGTCACACGCGTTGGAACGCCCGTTACAAATGGTTTCTTTGTTCTCCATGAAGGCGGCGTTGGTGTTTTAAATCGTTCACTCTCTGAAGTAAGCTATGACGATATGAAAAAGAAACACCAGATTCAGCAACAAACAACAGGTGGTTGGATTGGTTTTACGGATAAATATTGGCTTGTCGCCCTGATTCCATCACCAAAAGATACTGTTAATGCATCCTATCTCAACCATCCAGGTGATGTGTATCAAACACAAACAACAGGACAACTACAAACAGTTGAACCAGGAAAAACACTAACCGTCACACAGCATCTTTATGCAGGGGCAAAAGTGCTAAGTATCCTTGATAGTTATGAAAAAAGTCATGGCTTTGATCGTTTTGACCTTGCAGTTGATTTTGGATGGTTTTATTTCCTTACGAAACCTTTGTTTTATGCTCTTGATTTCTTTCATAAGCTTCTCGGTAATATGGGACTTGCCATTTTATTATTAACAGTTTTGTTTAAAATAGCGCTTTTCCCCCTTGCAAATAAATCGCATCGATCGATGTCACGCATGAAAAACCTTCAGCCTAAAATGGAAAAGCTAAAGCAGACCTATGGGAATGATAAGATGCGCATGAATCAAGAACTAATGAATTTGTACAAAAAAGAAAATGCGAATCCAATGTCGGGTTGCCTGCCAATGCTCGTACAAGCCCCCTTGTTCTTTTGTTTATACAAAGTCTTTTTTGTCACAATTGAAATGCGTCAAGCCCCTTTCTTTGGCTGGATACACGATTTGGCGTCACCCGATCCAACGTCCTTTTTAAATTTATTTGGCCTTCTTCCATGGGATGCACCATCTTTCCTTGCAATTGGTGCATGGCCTCTTCTTATGGGGGTTACAATGGTTGTTCAACAACGCCTCGGACCTCAGCCAGCGGATCCACAGCAAGCAAAACTTATGATGCTTATGCCTATTTTGTTTACCTACATGTTTGCATCGTTCCCTGCAGGACTTGTGATTTACTGGGCATGGAGCAATATTCTAACGGTTTTACAGCAGCTCTATATTAATAGCCGTCCAGAACCTGTTATTGAAAAAAAGAAAGCATCAAAACGCAAATGAGCGACCACCCCGAAACAAAATGGCAAACACCAGTGGAATGGGCAAATTGGCTTTTTGCCCAAGACTGTACCTTTTTAAAAAGTGTAGAAAAACTTGAAAATTTGCCTGGGTATGATCTACCCGAAGTCGCATTTGCAGGCCGATCAAACGTTGGTAAATCCACATTGATCAACGCATTAACAAACCGTAAAACCCTTGCGCGTGCATCAAACACGCCAGGTCGAACACAAATGCTCAACTTTTTTCGCTTACATGATGAACTTGTCTTGGTCGATATGCCTGGCTATGGTTACGCGGAGGCACCGAAAGCACTTGTTGCTAAGTGGCAAAAACTTGTTCGGCAATACCTTCTTGGGCGCCCTACCCTCAAACGTGTTTATGTGCTCATTGATAGTCGTCATGGTATTAAGACGAATGATCGCGAAATTATGAAAATGCTTGACGAAACAGCGGTATCCTATCAAATCGTCTTGACGAAACTCGATAAGATCAGTGAATCAGCGCTTAAAACAGTCACAGAGGAAACAGAGGCTGAATTAAAAAAACACGGCGCTGCCTTTCCCATATTAGGTATCACAAGCTCTGAAAAGCGTGTCGGTATTGAACAATTGCGTGTTGAAATGGCAAAACTGTGCCCACGCTATGAAGCATTTGGGTTTGAAGATATTAATCATTAGAAACTGTCCTTTGGGCTTTATGCATAAAACCTAAGCACTTTCCTGCACGCCAGAAGAACGCTTTGATTTCCGTGATATTCCTTTACGGCTCTTCTTTGACTTTTTTACACACATTTTTTTGGACGATTTCGCCTTTTTCAAAGTCGTTTTCGGGATACTGGTATCATCCACCGTTTTCTCTAACATCTCACTTAACGTATCAGCTGACTTTTCAGTTAACACATCAACAGACTCTTTCTCTTTATTTTGGTCAAAACTCGCCTCAATATATTGGCTTAACCCAGCATCAGCTGTGCTTGGCAGAGAAACGTCAACAACATTCTTATCTGTTGTTGACGCTTTATCTGCGACCATTTGCTCGTCGCCATTATACGCCATTTCTTCATCATCAATCTCTGTAAACAACGTGTCACTTAAACTTGCTTCCTCACTTAGTTGTGATGTGGAATCAGCAACAACAGACTCATCGGCTTCACGCGCAATCTCTCGCACATGCGGTGCATTCAGTTTTCTAAAATGCGTTTCCAATAAATCCTTCATACGTCTGTCACGTGTATGACGCGTGGTACCACCAATGACAACAGCAAACAACCGAACAGCTTCGCCCTTTGGTGTATACCGTACAGCTGACGTGCTAAGATTAAAACCAGATGCATTCGTAAAACCTGTTTTAAGACCATCCATTGCAGGGAACTGTTTCATTAAATGGTTATGATTATGATGCGTTTGCCCTGAATGTGTAAACGATCGAATCTGGAAATATTTCCAATACTCAGGAAAATGATTATACAAAGATTGAGCTAAAATCACCATATCACGCGCTGTCGTAATCTGCCTTCGATCGGGCACCCCCGATGCATTGGTAAAGGTCGTTCGGTTCATGCCCAATTCTTTCGCACGGACATTCATCACACGCACGCATTCATCAAGACTGCCATAAATCCCTTCAGCGGCAACAACCGCCATATCATTCGCCGATTTTGTAACAAGCGCACGAATAATAACATCCACAGTAACACTTTTACCAATTGGCACACCAAGTTTACACGGTATTTGTCGATTCGCATGACGCGATACGCTATAACGTGTCGATAATTTTATCTTTCCTTTTTTAAGGGCATCAAATATAAGATAAAGCGTCATTTTTTTAACGAGTGATGCAGG
>CANKZX010000038.1 GCA_947488275.1 Alphaproteobacteria bacterium
TTTTCGTTCTCTTGATGCCAAAATATCTAACACATCATGTGGTTTAATGTGTCCTGTACCAACCCATTTTAATGTACCCATCATGATGCGCACCTGGTGATGTAAAAAAGCACGTGATTTTAAATAGGTAGTAATAAGGTCTCCTTCTCGTGTGATATCGAAGGCATCTAACGTGCGGCATGGGTTTTGTGCCTGACATTCTTTATCACGGAATGCTGTGAAGTCATGATGCCCAACTAAGAATTGCGCAGCCTCCTGCATCGCCTCATGATTTAATGGACGCATAATATGCCATGCATAGGGGTACTGCACAACAGATGCTGCACGACGATTTAAAATGTAATAACGATAACTACGCGATAATGCTGAAAAGCGTGCATGAAAATCAGGTCGTGCGGGAGCGAGCGATGTCACAACGGCTCCCTTGCCCTTTAAAAAATAATTAATACCAAGCATCACATGATCGCAATGCAATTCTGTTTGCACATCAAAATGCGCGACTTGCGCGAGGGCATGTACCCCTGTGTCCGTCCGACCAGCTCCATGCACAACGACTTTTTCACGGGCAACAATAACAAGAGCATCTTCAAGCTCCGCCTGAACCGTTGGTGTTAATGCCTGGCGTTGCCAACCATAAAATGAATCACCACAATATTCAATCGTCATTCGATAACGTCTATAGCCTTCTTTAATAAAAGGTATAGTGGGTTGATTTTTGGAATTTATTTGTGTGTTCATAAAAACTACTTAATTAAAAAAATTATAAAATTAACCTTATATTAATTTTATACGTGTCAAATATGAGTAAGAGCAAAGGTTTTTGCACATAAATGCAAATCCATGCCTCAATTGATATTTATATGGGATATTTTGTATGGCGGAAAATACACAACATAAAATCGATCGGGTTCGCCCTCCTCGTGTACAAATTACGTATGACGTAATTGTTGGTGAAAATACGGAACTTAAGGAGCTTCCTTTCGTTGTTGGTATCATGGCGGATCTATCGGGGATGCCAAATCAGCCTCTTCCAAAGATGAAGGATCGTAAGTTCGTTGAAATTGATGAAAATAATTTTAATGATATCATGACTTTTATACAACCACGACTTTCATTAGAAGTTGATAATCGTCTGCTGAATGATGATAGCGATTTAAAGGCTGATCTTGTATTTGAGAGCATTGATGATTTTACCCCCCTTAATATTGTCAAGCAACTTCCTGCTTTGGCACAGCTTTATGAGGCACGTGTGCATTTAAAAGATTTGTTATCAAAGCTTGATGGTAATGATGTGCTTGAAAGTTTGTTGCAAGAAGTTATTCAAAGTGCTGAAAAACGCGAGGCATTGCAATTTGAATTGGGAATGAAAAAAAGTAGGATGCCGTCATTTAAAGCGAAGAGTGAAGAATCGTCAAGCGATAAAAAAGAAGAAAAAGACGACGACTTTTTTTAAACGACATCTAACGGCAAAACATAGTGAAATAAATGGGAGACATAAATGGCTGAGGATAATAAGACATCTGTTCTTGAAAACCTCATGGTTAAAGGAAAATTGGCGCGTGATGACAGCCAAAAACCCTTTGCACGTGACATGGTATTGGAATTTGTTAAGCAGCTTGTTCAACAAGGAAATGTGGCAAGCACGAATGTGACCGCTTTTATTACTGAACGTATTCGTCAAATTGATGAAATTATAACAGCGCAATTGAATCAGGTTCTGCATGATCCAAAATTCCTGAAATTAGAAGGTTCATGGCGCGGTCTGCATTATCTTGTATCAAATGCTGAAACAAATTCAAAACTCAAACTACGATTGCTTAATGCAAGTAAAGCTGATTTGATGAATGACCTTGAAAAGTCACCTGAATTTGACCAAAGCCAATTATTTAAAATGATTTACGAAGATGAATATGGCACATTTGGTGGACATCCTTATTCATGCCTTGTGGGTGACTATGAATTTTCGCGAAGCGCTCAGGATCTAAGTCTGCTTGAGAAAATATCTGAAGTTGCCTCCGCTGCCCATGCGCCCTTTATATCGGCAGCCCATGCAAAATTATTTGATCTTGATAGTTTTGAACATATTTCATTACCACGTGATTTGAGCAAAACATTCCAAAGTTTGGAACTTACAAAGTGGAATAATTTCCGTAATAATGATGATTCACGGTATGTATCACTTGTTCTTCCACGTGTGTTAATGCGTCTTCCTTATGGTCCTGACACAACACCTGTGGATGGTTTTCATTTTGTCGAAGATGTACAAGGCACTGATACAAAAAAATTCTGTTGGGGCAACGCTGCCTATGTATTAGCAGAACGCATCACAAATGCGTTTACTCATTATGGATGGACGGCTGCAATTCGTGGTGTTGAAGGTGGCGGTCTTGTTGAAGAATTACCAGCCTATTCATTCCGCACATCTGCTGGTGATGTTACTATAAAATGTCCAACAGAGGCAGCCATTACGGATCGTCGTGAAAAGGAATTAAGTGACCAAGGCTTTATTGCGCTTTGCCACTGTAAAGGAACGGATTATGCATCATTCTTTGGTGCACAAACCGTGCAACGTGCACGCAATTATGATCAAGATGATGCAAATGCAAACTCAGTATTATCTGCACGATTGCCGTATGTATTAGCGGCATCACGTTTTGCGCATTACATAAAGGTTATTATGCGTGACAAGATCGGTTCATTTATGACACGTGATAAGGTGGAGTTGCTTTTAAATACTTGGATTGCAAATTACATTTTACTAAATGATGATGCACCACAATCCATAAAAGCAAAATACCCCCTTCGTGAAGGACGGATTGATGTATTTGACGTTCCTGGTGCGCCAGGATCATATCGGGCGGTTGTCTATTTAAGACCTCACTTCCAAATGGAAGAATTAACAGCCTCCATTCGTTTGGTTGCAACATTGCCACCACCTGTAAAATAAACCAACGAGGCGTTAAGACATTCATGAATAGGAGCAAACAATGACAACAAATTTCCAAATTATTGAGCTTCCAGGAAAACGCACATTTCGTATTGCAACGACTGATGTGCCTGTAACAGACGAAGA
This sequence comes from Alphaproteobacteria bacterium, assembly GCA_947488275.1. Taxonomy (GTDB): domain Bacteria; phylum Pseudomonadota; class Alphaproteobacteria; order Paracaedibacterales; family CAIOTO01; genus CAIOTO01. The sequence continues at coordinate 3,074 of CANKZX010000038.1, forward strand.
CATAGGCGTAAAATCACCTGAATGGATGGTGAGCATGGATAAACTGATGTGCTCAACCGTTGAGGGGTTTACTAGCTACGTTGAACTGTATGGATGGTATGGTGAATCAAGTCGTTTTACATCCCCTGATGCAAGCGGTCCTTTATTTACATCATCAACATTACGCCACACAGATCTTATTTTGATTATTCCTTATGGCGGCTATTGTGCGCAAATTGAAAGCAATATGAATCTTGGGCAACCGATTGGTAGTTTAAAAATTGTACGTTTGGGTAATATTTCGCAAGCAAAAGTGAAAATGCAAGAAATAGAGTATACAACATGCAAAATTCAAACATGTCAACAACAGCTTGATCGTATGATTATTCACGTCATGATTGGCACAAAAACGAATACAGTATTTGTTTATGGTCAAGATGGGACAAGCCAAGGGCAAATGGTGAGCAAAGCCGATTATATTAAAAATATAGCGCAGTAGGAATATACTCAACACCAATGATTTTTAGCAATTCTACCGTCATAGCGAACCTGCGCAGCAGGTGTGGTCATCCAGCGACTTATTTATTTTATGTCTGTTTTCTGGATCGCCACGCTTTGCTTGCGATGACGATGGGTTGACAAAAATAGTCAGCTTCACATTATAATAAGAATGTATATTAGGAGCGTAAACGATGGTTTCAAATGCGGTGCTTTTTGCAAGGGAGCCACAAAAAACAACAGGTGCAATCGCACCTTTTTTTGATCGACTTATTGATCTCGATCCATCAACAGATATAGACAATACGTGTGTATCTTTTCTAGGGCAAGACGCTGTTAAAGAATCAATTATGCGGGAAGTTGCCTGTATTTTAAATACACGGCGGGGGGCGCGTCAGGCCTTTTATGATGAAGTCGAGGACGATGCAATTTATTTTGGCTTACCATCCCTTTTTGGTTTTGCTGATTTTCAATCCTTTGATGCCCTTAGTAATTATGATAAACGTAAAATCATTAATCTGTGCGAAAAATCAATTACCCTTTTTGAACCACGTTTATCAGATGTTTCGGTTACAATTAATGGGTATGATAGTCATCATCAAGTCTTATCTATTTCGGTATCAGGTACGATTCAATTGCAAAACGAATTGGAACGTTTGCAGTTTCCTGTTTCAATTGATTATCATGCGTAAGGTTATAAGCCAATGACGAATTATTGTGCGAAGAAGTAATTATTCTCCGTTATCACCAGTTGCCATTGGCAGCGCGGTAATCCAGTGCTGTTATTTTGGGATAGCCACAGCTTTGCTCGTTATGATGGCAGCTTTGTAAAATTACGTGCACGAATATCTTTCAGTGTGAGCATATCTTTCCACATACAACTTTTTTGGCTGGGGGATCGCATAATATAAGATGGGTGAAAGGTCGGCATTGCTAGAATCGGGGCGTCAGCCGCATCATCTTTGTGGAGCGGTGTATAAGGCAGCAGTTCGCCACGCAATTTCAAAATACCATCGTCCCGCCGTAATAACGTTTTGGTCGCGACGCCACCTAATAGAATAATAATTTTAGGGCGCACTAAAGCAATGTGACGTTCAATAAACGGCAAACAATACGCAATTTCAGATGTCGTTGGAGGACGATTTCCTGGAGGACGCCATGGTATAATATTAGCAATGTAAATCATCGTTCGATCAAGACCAATTGTTGCCAAAATAGCATCCAATAACTGTCCACTTTGCCCAACAAAAGGCTCTCCTGTGCGATCTTCTTCTGCCCCAGGTGCCTCGCCAATGAACATAATATCGGCTTTTGAATTTCCGCCTGAAAATACAGTCGTTGTTGCTGCCTTGATTAAATCGCACCCTGTTGCTGTTTCCATTGCCTGACGCAATTCCATGAGTGTTTGGCATGCACGTGCAGGATGTGCGTCCCCTAAATCATTTTTCTGGAGTGTTGTTTTAACAGACGCACGTGTCTGTTGTTTCGATTCTTGTTGTTTAAGGGGAGACGGTGATGGTTCAATAGGTTTTTGCGATAAAGATTTTGGTGGTAAAGGTCTGTGTTGTGGTTGGTTGTGCATCGCGTTTTGCACAATTAAAGAAAGAGGCTGATCTGATGTCTGGTAATAATTACGGGGCACATCGCTCAGCAATGTATCAGCCCCCATGGCGCTATACCAGTCTAAAAGTGGTAAATAATGCACGATGCCTTCTGTCATTGTTTATTACACATCATGAACGCCTAATAAAATGCTGCGAGCAAAAGAAACGGTGATATTTCGTTTTTGTTCGGCTGATAAACGCTCCAGCAAATGTACGCATTCATTCAATGACGTGTAAGATCGATCAATGCGCTGCGTCAAGTAATCAAGCACAGATTCATTCACAACAACGCCGCAATCATTTAAATTTTTTCGTAGTAACGCGGACATCATATCATCATCGGGAAGGTTAAGCGTGAATGTTTGTAATGTTGATAAACGCGATGTTAAGTCAGCCAAGTCACACCATTCATGATGTGGTTTTGTTGTTGTTAAAATAAGATGTCCATTTTTGGCTTTGATATGGTTATACAGATGAAATAACCATTCAGGCGATGCTTTATCGGCATCATCAATAATAAACAGTGATTCGTTAAGGTCAAAGGGGTGGTAGCTCGTGCATACATAACCATTAAACATGCGGGCATGTGGATGCTTTTCTAAAAACGTATAACAGAGATGCGTTTTCCCTGAAAAAGTTTCTCCCGTAATAAGCGTTCCCATGGTTTCAGACCATGCTGGCCATGCATGAAGCCATTGATACGCATCGGCATTACAAGGGCTTACCACATAGGAATTCGCCCCGTAATCCGGTATATTAGGAAAAGATAGGGCACGTTGTTTCATGATTTTTTTCCGTTAATCGTACACGCTGTCAAAAGGGCACTTCGTCATCAAGATCATCAAATTTTTGTTGCGTTGGTGAGGCGCTTCGTGCAGGTGCTGTATTTCGTGATGCATCATCATAACTACCGCCCATAAACTCAGCATCACCGCCGCCTGATCGATTGTTATCAAGAAGGGTGAGTTCCCCACGGAAACGTCCAATTACAATTTCAGTTGTATAACGTTCTTGCCCTGATTGATCTGTCCATTTGCGTGTTTGCAATTGACCTTCGACATAAATCTTACTGCCTTTACGCACATACTTTTCAACGATATCGGCAACTTTATCATTCATGACGGAAATGCGGTGCCATTCAGTACGATCGCGTCGTTCGCCCGTTGATTTATCTTTCCATGATTCGCTGGTTGCAATTGAAAAGCTTGCAATTTTTGTCCCATCGGGCATGAAACGCATTTCAGGGTCTTTTCCTAAATTTCCAACAAGAATAACTTTATTAACTGAGCCTGCCACCGAAATCTCCTTTTTCAGACGTTTATATACTTTATGCCTGTTTTATGAAGGATTGTGAATAGAAAAGTTAATAAAGGTGATTACTTCTTTCATGCCTGATAAAAAATATGTGAAAGGGCTATTGTTATTTAAGTATTAATTTTCTAAACGAAAATAAATAGGCACTCTATAATGGGTGGAATTAGCTGAAAGCCCAGCAAATGATTTCTCTCTGATTGCTATAAAAGCTTCACGTTTAAAAGCTGGCAAACAATTATGTGAATCAGTTGACAGTTGTATAGTCTTAATTTTCCTATTTACAACATGAATATGAATGATGCACAGGGCTTCTCTGCCTTCTAAACGTTCTTCTTCAGGATAATTGACTTGAATCACCTGATCCGATGGTAATTTCTGATAAGGTTTAGGCAGCGATGATACGGCTATTTCGTGTTCATTACGAACGGTATCATCTGTGACAGGATCATCTTTCGGATAATTATGTTTGGACATACCCTTGCCACTTGTGATTTTTTTTTTCACAAACAGTGAAGACGGAATTACTTTATCGCCATCATTTTCATCCGTAACTGAATGTGATACAATGACAGTTGATTTAACAGGTTCAAAGGTAACATCAGCCGTTAATAAACGTCCTGTCGGCAATGTATGATTTGTGTAATAGTCAGACAAATACAGTAATGCATATGATGTTGCACCTAGTACAATGTGCAACGTGATTGATAATAAAAATGCACGCAAAAAAATAGATGTCTTCATATAGCAGCTAAACTTAGTATTCTCATTTTTTAAGCTGTTTATCCCTTGTATTCAAAAAAAGTATAGGACAGTGTTAATGTCTTTAAATCACGCGTAAGTGGATCTTTGAGTATATCGGGACTCACTGTAAATAATACGGGCATATCAAGTGTTTGTCCAGGTTCAAGTCGTTGTTGTTCAAAACAAAAACACTGAATCTTTCCAAAGAAAATTCCCGCCTTATCAGGGCTTACATTATAAGTGGCCATGCCGACGATTGGTCGATGGCTGTGGTTTTTAGCCTGGTAATACACAAGTTTAGGCTCTCCGATTTTAACCATAACCTCATGTTGTTTTGGCATGAACCGCCAGGGCAAATCACGATGGGTCGTTGCGGTAAATTTCACACGAATATAATGATCAATGGCTGGCGCTTCTACATCAAATAAGCCAATTTGTGGCGTGCCACCAAATCCTGTTTTCTGGCAAATTAACCGATAGAGGGGAACTGCCGCAAAGGAAAGCCCTAGCATGCCGATTGTTAATGTAATGAGCAGATAGAAAAGATGTTTATCGCGCATTCAATTTATACCCCTTCCAAATCATTTTGCGACTTTTACTCTTTGAATTTATCAATCACTAACGGTGAAGAAATTCCTTAAATAGCTGGCTATTCGCGTCATTTTTTCGTGTTGTTGAATAAAAATTCTGTGATTAAATTTTCGCAAAATCATCTGAAATGGGTATATTCAAATGTGATTTTTGTGAGGGCATATCATTTGCGGGCAGGAGGTCATGTTTAGCAAGAGCTGTCTGTGTTTTTTTTGCATACACTTTTCGTGGGAATGGATTGCCGCCAACACGAATAAAGGCAACCATGTAAAGGAGGGTTACCACGCCGATCAAAATATAAAGTATTGCACGATTGCGTGCTTTAAAATTGACAGACTGCATTGATTTTAGTCTTTCCATATTATGTATTTCGCTCCAATGACAAAAATCTTCAGGTTCATCGTAAATAGCTTGTCACAGATTCCAGTGTTGGCATATGTGTGATAGGACCAAGTGATGTAAGTGATGGCGGACTTTTTAACAATGTGTTCGCTGCTTTTATTAAATGTGATTTGTCAACAGCATCAATGGCTTGGCAAACTGATTCAGATGTGAGTGTTTTTCCATAAATCAGCATTTGGTTGGCAATGCGTTCGCACCGATTGGATGTGCTCTCCAGCCCCATCATCAGACCTGCTTTTAATTGCGCCTTTGCACGTTTAATCTCATCATCGGTTAGATCAAGCGTTGTTTTTTTAAGCTCGTCACACATAACAGGGACAAGTTCCGCAACCTCTTTTTCACCTGTGCCTGCATAAATTTGAAAGATACCTGAATCACGATAACTACTTGTGTTTGCCTGAATCGTGTAAACAAGACCGCGCTTTTCACGGATTTCTTGGAACAAGCGTGATGACATCCCCCCGCCCAGCAGTGTGGAATAGACAAGCATGGCATAGTAATTATCGTCTTTAAACGGTACACCTTCAAAACCAAGGAGAATATGAACTTGCTCTAAATCCTTTTCTTGCCTAAATTCGCCGCCTGCGTAACGTGAAGGCACAACAGTTAGTGCGCGTTCACGTGGCATAACCGTAAAATGCTGTTTACATAAATCAACTAATGTGTCGTGAGAGACATTGCCCGCGGCTGAGAATACCATATTATGAAGGCTATAATGGGATTGCATATAGGCATTCACGTTTTGTGGTGTTAGCGATCGAATAACATCCTCTGTTCCGAGTATTGGCCAACCCATGGGCTGATCAGGATAACATGTTTCTTGAAAATAATCGAAAACGACATCATCGGGTGTATCATTTGATTGCCCAATTTCTTGTAGGATAACACCTTGTTCCCGTTCAAATTCAACAGGATCAAATGTAGAATGTTGCAGAATATCAGCGACCAAATCAACCGCAAGGGATAAATCACCTTTAAGGCAGCGGGCGTAATAGGCGGTTACTTCACGTGCTGTATAGGCGTTTAAATAACCGCCAACTGATTCAATTTCTTCGGCAATTTGCACCGCACTTCGGCGTTTAGTGCCCTTAAAAGCCATGTGTTCTAACATATGCGCGATTCCGTTGATTTCTTTTGTTTCATGACGTGTGCCAACATTAAGCCAGGCACCACATGAAATTGTTTCAACAGAATCATTGCTATCCGTTACAACGCGAAGACCATTATCGAGTGTTGTGATGCGAATTGCCATAAATATACCCTATTGTTTTTTGTTCTAATTTCTAGTGTACAGATTGTTTTTTTAAAACACTATCCTGTATCAGCAAAAATGTAAACCCAACAGCGCCAATAGCAAGTGTGAATGGAATAAACATCACACCAGAAACAAGGGCAGATGATACGGAGGCCCCTCCATTTGTATTCACAATTAAGCCAATCACTGTATGGAAAATATAGCCAAAACTCATAATAATCATGTTTGCAATCGCTGTTGTAAGACCTGCTACCTGTTCAGAAACATACGTTGATGCTTGATAAATGGCTAAGATCTGATAGGCACAGCACACGCCAATTAAAACAAAATTAAAGACGATTGCACTATGTGTGAGCTGCCAGAAAATCAACGCTGAGAAGCCCGCTGCCATTATAATTCCTGCACCAACGATGGTTGCAAGATAACGTCCTGTTTTTTCCGCAATGAAACTAATGACAGGCGCCCCAAAGCACATACCAATAAAGATCATTGATGGCAGGCTGGCAGCTGAACTTTTTTCCAAACCATAGACTTGTTTTAAGAATTCAGATCCCCATACATCGGCAAATCCTTCAAGTGGCCCTACCATTAAACCTGCAAATAAGCAGCACATAATCACTTTTTTGTTTGTAATAACTGATCTAATGTCATAGGCAATAGTTGTTGTTTGCTCTACTTTTTCCATCTTAGGTACAATGAAATAGGTGACCGTGGCAAGCAGTAAGCCAAGCATTGCGAATAATTCAACAACGGCTTTATAACCTAATGTGTCGCACAAATAACGAACAGGTTCACCGCCATAGATGGCACCAATTAAGCCAATTGTAACGGAAAGGCTAAGCATGCGCGTAAAACGTTCTTCCGTAAATGTTAAGCGAATAATTTTAAAAAGTCCAAGAATAGCGGCTGATGACCCCATACCGATAAGGGCTCTGCCAATAATGGGATAAACCCAATAATCGGCAAATAGAATCGGCGTTAGACCAACAACCGTTAATAAAATACAAAGGGGCATAACATTCTTAGGGCCATAGCGATCAAGCATAATCCCTAAAGGCAAATGTATAGCGGCATAACCAATATAATAAAATCCAGAAAATTGACCAAATATAGCCGCATCAATATTGAATTGTTGCATGATATCTTTCAGCATAATATTGGGCATCACCCGTAAAATATATTGATACGCATAAAAAATTGACCCAATCATCCAGATGGTCCATGCGATTAAACGTGTTTTAGTCATGATTAATACCTATTAAAGTGAATCGTTAAGTTTGCTTTAACTAAAGCAAAACGTAAAAAATGTAAATTGAGAGATTGATAAAAAATGATATGCTCCGCCCTAGCGGAGGAGGAGGCTTCCACGTAGAAGAAATGAAACAAACAAAATAGTGTCACAATGGGACATTTAATTAATTCTCATCGATGAGGAGCATTGTAAATACAACTTATACTGTCAACAATCTATATGTTTTGAAATTAACTGTCAAATAAATCGTTAGGTTATTGGGTAAACACTTTTTTAAGTGACGCGATAAGAAAACCTATTTTTTTCTTTACACGGTGTTTGATAATTTCTTTTGCGGAGATATTTTCGATGTTAAGGCTAATACAACGCGAAGCTAATGAATAGGTTAAAAAAGGGAGATTACGAAATTCCTTTGGTAACATTTTAGCGTAGCATTCAGAAATAATACGGTATTGAAACGGTAAAATCTGCTGGTCAGTATGCCCAATATGATTGGTGCCAACTAAATTGTAGATAAATGTAGGCTCTACCGATACAACAAGTTTCAAGTTATTCATAAGCGCAGCAACAGGTAAATATTGATCTGTAAACGAAAAACCATAATGATCATACCAACCGCCAATTTTGATAAAATTATCTTTTTTTATCAAAATATTTGTTCCACCCAAATAATTTAAACCAAAAAGTGAAGGCAGTAACGCATCACCAAGTGTTAACGAGAGAACGTTTGGTACATTTTTATTCTCATAAGCCACATAAAAATTTGTGCTTATAATATCAGCGTGTGTTTTGTGAGCAATTGCAATAAAGCGCGAAATCTCATCAGGCATCGCCGTATCATCATCATCCATAAACATCAACCATTCCCCCTTTGCGTGGGGGACGAGGTTATTACGTGCTGCGTTCATAAATTGATTATCTTGGTAGAATAAACGCCATCCATGTTTGTGCATAAAGGGTTCAATATCGCGCCTCAAAATTTCTTTGTTTTGATCTGTCGAACCGTCATCCATAACTAATACTTCAAAAGTCGGATAATCCTGTGCCTCAAGGCTTTTTAAGGCCTCTATCAATTGATCAGGGCGATTGTAATGAGATATGCACACACTAACAAAGGGTTTTGTTGTGATGTTTGATTGATTCGTATTAGCTGGCGTTGCTGTTAAAGTTAAGCGTTTTACCAGATCTTGAATTAATTCTTTCCATTGATCGTGGATAGCATACAAAGAAAAACGTGGCTGAATACAAGTGATAGAAGACGTTTCAAGTGCCCTTATTAATTTTAAGGCAAGTGGTGCTGGATTTAATAATGGAGTGAGCACTGCATCAATATCAGATTCATGAATAAAAGCTTCTAATGCACCATTTTTCTGCCCAATAAAATGGGCGCCGCTGTGGAGCACCATAAGATCATAATAAAAAGCACATGCACGGCTCGTCCGTAAAACAAGACGATTAGGTACTTGTATATAACTCAGCACATCCGTAAAATCAGGCATGGCAAGCTGCGTCACGCGCCCCACGAACGTTGGGTTTTCGTGCGCAAAACGATCGAGTGAACCGTGCCCGATAAAGGTAATTGAAACATCCTTAAACAAGTCGGGCTTTTGTGTATACGCCCGTTTTATAGCGTTTGAGAAAATGTCATATCCGTTGAGTGTGGTCAAATCACCAATAAAGACCAGCTCATTAATAGGAGAGGAGGCATGCATAGTCGTATTGGTTTCACTATAATAAAGTGGTGGTATCACATAGGCTGCATCAGGATAGTTCCATCCCTTTTTTGCAAGTACATCATGCATGTCTTGGGTGAACGTTATGATGGCATCTGATTGCTCCATCGATTTTTGTTCAATATGCGTCGTTATGTACGATTGAATATCAGGTACCGTTGCATTACTAACGTCCCATAACACCTCTTGTGGGCGCAGGAGTGTGCCAACAAGAAGGGCGTTTTGAAATCCATACCCTTGGCGTTTTGCCTCCGTTAGGTAATACCCATATCCCATCGTATCATTATAAAAGATAATATCAGCGTCTTGGTCTTTTGCCCATCGATAGATTTCGAACGCTTTATACAGATTTGGCGCATCACGACCAAAGGCTTGCCCCTGCCATTCAGGTAAAGTTACAATTGATATGCCGTGATAATCCTGCATTTTTTGCGCTGCACGTGCATTTGCTTTATTGAGCGTTAGTAGTGTGACGGCATGCCCTTCATCTCGTAAAAATTGAGATAAAAAATAGACATGCATAGCTGAATCAGAGAAAGAGGCGCCTGTTTGCGTTGCAACAGGATACAGTTCATTTGCAATAATAAGGATTTTTTTTGTCATATTATTATACTCGTCGAAAATAAAAGCATCTATTGTGAAGAACTATTGTCATAGCGAGCCTGCGTAGCAGGTGTGGCTATCCAGTGGCTGTTATTTCGGAAATGCTTATTTTTCTGGATGGCCACACCCCTTCGGGGTTCGCCATGACGAATATGAATGTATCTAACAACGGTATTTTCATGCACGGCGCGTATCTTTTACATGTGTTTCATAGAATTCTTGAATCTGCCTGTCTTTTAGCCCCAGCAATGCTTCGGCTCTTTTTTTGTTCTCAATCAAATAAGGTCGCATTTTTGCATAGGTTTCTGGCGTCAATGAATTGCAAATACGAATAGCGTCATCGATATCATGGGCGATAAACATACCACGGGCATCAAAGTAATCCGTTATATTTGGACAACCGATATAAATGGGGATAACCATGGATACAAAACATCCTATAATTTTCTCGGTAAAATAATTTGTCTGGCAGCAATTTTCAATGGCAATATTAAATTGACTGCTAAAAACCCACTTCTTTGAACGCGTTGGCATAACATGCGGTTGATATTCAGGGGAATAGTTTGCACTATCAGATTTTGAAACATAAAATTCTTTGGGCGTCTTAATTGCATCTTTATTTTTCCACAATAAATCACGCATGTAATAATTTTCTGTCTTCTTTGAATGATACACTTTATTACCTGCACCACCAAAGCTGAGCAAAAAGCTGACACTAAATGTTTTTTCAGATGCTATTTCTTTCACTTCATTTTCATCTAAAAAGGTGCACATAAACCCTGGAACAATTCGTTCATTTGGGGTATCAATTTTAATGCCTGTAAAGAATAAATCATAACCAGGCGCAATACGCTTCATATACGCTTGATACGCATTGTTTGTTTGACCATAGGGGCATGAAAAAAGTGGTTCATCTGTATAATTCGCAAAATTCAACATAAGGGGATTAATCCGACCTTCATTTTGGTAGTTATGATAACCATACATGACATGCCAAATGTAATTAAATTCTTGCCCCTTCACTTCCATGGGCATAAATTTCTTTTTTTCATATGAAGATACCGCATCAAAATCAGCTGGCGCTTTTAGGAATGGGCTTTTATAAAAACTAGGGACGTCTCCATCTTTTAAGGTCACTTTCAAACCGCGTGCAATCATTGGTTTAAAGCAAGTAGGAATAGCCTTGAAATTGACTGATGATAGAATGATATGCACACTATATTTGTTTTGACGTAAAAAGGCCTCCGCCGCTATCCAGGAACGGTATACTTCCGCTTCGTTTTTTACAAAAATTTCAGCAATCTTTGCATCTGGTTTAACTGTGCTGGCAGGTTGGCGAAGGAAATCAACAAATGGATTCCCTTTACATGACCAAAGGCGATCTTTATAAAGCGTAACGTTAAACCAATCATTTGGATCGCAATGTTGCTGCCAATCACCCTTCCACCCATATTGCATAAAATGGTCAATGGGTTCCAGGTTCGTATCACGCAATTGACGATCGTAATTATGCTGATAAAATTCTTCATCAAAATAAGGTTCTATCAATTTCTTAT
>CANKZX010000039.1 GCA_947488275.1 Alphaproteobacteria bacterium
TTGAATCGGATTTTGAAGAGAATAAAGTGGTACAACTACTGCAACTCAAGTGGTGCTATTAGCGTGCAATCCAGCTGGTGCAACTACCGCAAGTCAAATGGCACCATTAAAGTGCAACCCAACTGGTGCCATTAGCGTGCAAATTGACAGGTTCCTGTATGACGATGCGGTTCAGCGTTCCATCTTCGTCATTTGGTAATTCAATGACAATACTTTTCATAAGAGCCGGTATGGATAAATTATACGTTGATACAAAAACAGCTGTGCTGCCTGCAATTGGATGATCAGGGATAGTCCCAAAGGTAACGCGTTGAGATCCTGCAAATCGTCCTTGAATATTTCGTAGTGCAGGGGAGAGAGTAATTGTATCCAATTGTGGTTGTTGGGACGTTAATTTTTTCATGATACCTAGTTGATGACTTTTAAAGACATCCAAAAACCATTCATCAAAATTAGATGAGGAAAAACCACTTCGTTCACACAAAACATAAAAATCTTCGGAAATTGCCATATTGAAGCCAAATATACCTTTTTGAAAAATATTGATCGTAAATAATTCTGTGAGGCGGCAGATTTCATACTGGTTAAAAAGCGCTTCTGTGTCGGGTGTAATCCTATGTTCTTGAAATGGAGATGGCAAAAGATCGTCATGAATAATGACTGACGCCATAAGGGATTTAAAATCATCAGCCGTTATTGTTTTTGGTTCATGTAATTCTTGCATAATTATTTTCGTGCAGGGGGCAATTAATTCGGAAGATGGTGATTCATTAAATAGATCGCAGCGTTGTTGATTAACTGTAGCCAGCGTTTGTGATAAAAAGAAGGTTAGGTTGATGGATAATAAATAAATTATATATTTTTTTATAAATGATTTTTTCATTTTTAATACCTTATATTATATTTATAATAATAATTTATACAAAAAATTTATTTACAGATCGTTAATAGAGAACATTATATTCATCCTGCCTGTCATTTGTGGAAAATACCCTCTTGTGTGTTTTTGGTCTCCTCTTTTGTCTTCTTCATTTCTTACCTTTGGGGCAAGCGCAGGGAAGAAAAAAATAACGGTCAGTATGTTTTGTATTTTATTATTTAAGTATATATAGTATAAAATTAACTTTTCATTAATATAAAAATAATAAAATTAGATGTGAAGGGTGTTAATCTTGGAGATTAGAAATGAAAAGAAAGTCCTTTTTTGTAAGTTTATGTTTTATTGCCTGCGTTGTATCAACGGTGAATGCATCAGAGGTTGAGCAGAAAGAGACTCATTCAAGTCTTGTCCATAAGACACAAGCGGTATACACAGAAAATATTAAAGTGATTAAGCCCGCTTATCAGTCTTCAGCGAATTGGTACATAAAAAAACTTGTTCGTTCTGATAAATGTTCGATGATCGATCTTTTTTTGATTGATGCATTTAATGATGTGGATATCATTCCTAAAGAATCACGGGATTCTGCCTCTCGGAAATTACGTGAATGGAAGCCATACTGGGATAACACACATACAACGCAAAAAGAATTACAAAATATTATCCATTTTATAAATTTCCTTCGTGATGCTGATTATCAAATCGTGAAAAATAAACTATTTGATTTAGATATGGGATCGATGGATGTATTTGATGTCATGAACATTTCTAATTCGATCGCACAGTTGCCATTGACATCGACGCGTAATGATCATCTGCGGTTCGTGCTAAGTATGATGGCGTTTTTAGATAAATATTTAATAACGAAAGCGGCACGCGTTCTTTTTCACATGCCTTTTGACGTGTTGAAAAATATTGATGATACATTACGTCCTTTAGATGTCTATATAAAGCATAAAGCGTCTGTGTTGAATTTTATTTTTCCTTGGATGGAGCAATATGCTTTTACACATCAGTCTAATTTACGTGCATTACTTGAGCATGAAGTGACGGATATTGCGGGTCAGTCTTTGCGTATTTTAGCGATTCATGGTAATCCAGATGTGAATGGTGAGGTGAATGTGCGTCTTGTTAAAGCTGTGTGTCGTATTTTATCACCGCAATATATGTCAATCATTCAGAAATGGACAAAAAATCGCCGGAAAAAAGTAATTGATGCAGCTTTGCCGTATATAACACCAACAATGACCTTGTCTCATAAAATCGATATGATTGGCTTATTTTCAGCCGTCCCTGATGCGCAGCTGTCCCTGATGTGCCAAAAGATTGATCATCATGTGCAAGAAAACAGATTGGATGATCAGTCCCTTGTTCGTTATATATGTGATTTAAATTTATAAATCTAAAGGAGACGTTATTTGTCTTATATAAAAAGTACCGATAAGAGGTATATTTTTGGTATTAAAAATGTGTTTTAATTAATATAAAAATTTACTAAAATTATTTATCCATCAATTAAAGCCTTTTAAAGGATTCATTCATATGAGTAAAAATAAAACCGTTCTTCTGAAATATATTGTTATATTTTTCGTAATTATAATGTCCATATTGTTTATAAAAGAGAATATTAAAAAGAAAACACAATCACACATCACACACAGTGGAACCGTGTCATGTTTTAATGCTAACGAAAAACCAAAAGATAAAATGACGTGCGAATTATCAAGTGCATCTCGTATTGGGAATTATGTCGTTCTTGCTAATGATAAAGATGGTGAGCAGCTATTAATGTATGATATCGATAGCTTAAAGCAAAAAAGCTACCAACGAAAAGTTCATCCAGCGCTTAAAATACCGCTTGAAAAACCATTTTTTGTGAAGAAAGTTGAAACAACAACTGTTTTTGAAAATTGGGTGCTTGCCTTTAGTTCGTATGATCGTACAACCGAATTGGCCTACACAAAAGCTATTGCTTTTAAATTTAATGAAATCACCAAAAAAGCTTCTGATTTTTATGAATTTGCTGATGAAAAAATTCACAAAATCATTAAAAAATTATTAAGTGATAAGTCAAAAGAACCAATTGAATATTTCAAGATTGAAGCATCAGCGGTTGTGCCAAACCCAACATCGGAGAAAGAACGTATACTTTTGCTTGGTATTCGTGAAGCTGGAAAAAGTTTTAAAGAAAATGAAAATGAAAGTTCGACAAAAATCATTGCCGTTAGTATTTCTGAGAAAGATGGGCATGTTGAATTGGGGGATGATTGGAAGCTGCTCTACACACGTGAGCATGCCAAGGATTTTGGTCTTTCAAGCCTTGAATATAATAAAGAAGATAAACATTTATATGCCCTTCTTGCCTATGAAAAGGGAACAAACTATGCTGGAAAATTAATCAAAATCTCATTAACCGATCTTTTTCAAAACAAACCATTTACGTCTATTGATGAAGTGTCTTTTCACGATCATAAACCAGAAGGTCTAACCTATCTTGGTGATAATTCATACTTTATCATATCGGATGATGATCGTACAGAAACGCCCCTGCCTGATGGAAAGCGTGATGTTACGGAAAGTGCATTCTGGATTATAAAACCAGTTGGTAAGTAGTATATGTAGCTGTATTTGAAAGTGAGTTATCCTGTTATTTAAGCACGAGGTATACAGTTAGAAAGTGCATTCTCAAAAATGATTTAAGACACTCTGTCACTGTTTTTCGTGAACTTAATCCGCGGATCTTGGTGTCCTGGATTAAGTTTGGGTTATATACCTCTTTCAGATGATTTTTCGAATTTTACTCTTTGAATTTATCAATCACCAACGGTGAAAAAATTCCTTAAATAGCTGGCTATTCGCGTCATTTTTTCGTGTTGTTGAACAAAAATTCTGTGATTAAATTTTCGTAAAATCATCTGAAAGAAGTATATATGAATGGGGATGATCAAATCCATTTTCCTTTTTTCGGTAAAATACGCTAGGATAAATTCAACGTAGATTCACAAGGGAAATAGCATGGGGCATATTTACACAGTCCCCTTTGGTCAATGTTTTTTAAAGACGCTTGCAGGCGTTTTGAAAGAAGGTACGTTATTGAATGCTGCACCGCAGGCTGTGCCATTCAATACAGCCTCTATGCATGTATGGCTGCCAACGAATCGAAGTGTTCTTGGGTTAAAAGAATCCTTTAAAATGGCGTTAGTGTCTCATAATACTCAATCAACTACTCCCTTTGCGTTGCCACTGATGCATGCCTTTACCGATCTGGAATCAAAAAATCCATTTATGTTAAAAGAAATTCATGATCTTCCAAAGGCTATTGGTGCTTTTGAAAGGCTTGCCTTGATGATGGATTTTTTGCCAAAGGGGCTTCCCGTTAAAAAAGCATTTGCCGTTGCGCAACATCTTATTCGTTTGCATGATGAATGTATTATTGGTGATATCTCGGTTACGTCGCTTGAATCACTTTATGGTGACTCAGTCCTTGAATCGGCACCAGAACACGTGCAGGATGCTTTTTTAAACCTTGAGATTTTAACCCAGCATATGCCAAAAGCGCTTGCAAAGCGTGGTCTTGTGATTGAATCATGGCGCCGTCAGCAAGCGATGCGTTATCTTGCCGATTACATAACGTGTTTTCCGCCAAGTCACCCTATTGTGATAGCGGGGACAACAGGAACCGTGCCTGCGACGCGGATGCTTTTAAAAGCCGTGTATAATCTACCAAATGGTGTGATTGTATTGCCAGGACTTGATGGGGATGACGATAAAACCCGTGTGCAGGCTATGCGATCGCATCCACAGCATACACTATTTGATTTATGTACCTATTTGGCTGTTGAACCAATGACGATTCCCCTGTTATCGGATGCGTCAATTCCTTTGGAGGTGGCGCGTTATCGCGATACGCAGTGTTTATTTAGGGCGTCCCCATTGCGTCAAAAAAAACAACCAGAAGACCATGACCCCATTCTAATTGAATGTGCCAGCCAGTCGGAGGAGGCGCGTGTCATAACAGCAATTGTGCGTGAAAAACTTTTTAAGACACCTTACTCAATTGCTATTGTAACGCCGAGTCAAAACCTGATGCGTCGCCTGAAGGCTGAGTTATCCCTTTATGGGATTATCCCTAATGATTCAGCAGGAACACCGTTATATGATACGCCCGTTGGTCATTTCTTAAAAGGTCTCGCTGATTTTTTAAAGGCGCCATCAGCAGCAACGTTCATTCATTTATCAAAGCATCCTTTGTGCGCAAAAAATAATCGGTCAGCGCATTTATCTTTTATTCGGCGTTATGAGTGTTTGTTACGCAAGAAGCAACAGAACTGGGATAGTGATGAAAAGGCGTTATGGGTTAATACATTGCAGAAATGGCTTGGCAAACGAACAGAATGTGTCCATTTTACTGATTTTATCCATTTTTTTAAAGAAGCTGCGGAAAAACTTTCTGACGGTGCCGTTTTTAAAAATACAGATGGTGAATCCGCGGCAGCCTTTTTTACAAGTTTAAGTAATACTCACCCTTTTATTAAAAGTGATTTTGAGGAGGCTATTATCCTTTTAATGGAGATGGCAGCACCTGTGCATGATACAGCGGGTCTTGGTTCTCGGGTTCGTATTTTGGGTACCCTAGAGGCGCGTTTAAATACAGCTGATGTGATTATTTGTGGGAGCCTGAATGAAGGAAATTGGCCAAAGACGCCAGAATCAGACCCATTACTATCAGATGGTTTTCGTGTGGCGGTTGGTTTGCCTTCTAAAAAACGTCAACAAGGCCTAGCGGCGCATGATTTTTGTACATCTTTTTATGCGTCGCATTTATATGTGACACGTGCCCTTCGTGATGGAGGGGAATCGATGCTAGAAAGCCGTCTTTGGACACGATTGACGCACTATTATGGAGGGTATGATAAAACGTATCAGCGTATAGCTCATTATTTAAGACCGTCCGCAGCGACGCCTCATCTGCCACCAGCACCAACGCCACGAAGAGAATCACGCCCTAAGGATTATTATGCGAGCCATGTGGAGCTTCTTATGCGTGATCCTTATGCGTTTTATGTGCGCTATATTTTGGGAATTTCTGCGCTTCCTTTGTTGGATGAAGCATTATCGGCTAAAGATAAAGGGCAAGCCTTTCATGCGATTCTCGATAAATATTTAACGCATGTATCTGACCCTACGGAGGAAAAACTTATTGCATTTGCTAAGCCTTATTTTGAAACATTGGGTGCTCGTGGTGGCGGAATTGCACAAACGTTTTGGTGGTATCGTTTTAAACGTGTAGCGCAATGGTGGCATGCAAAACTTGATGTAGAACTCGCCTCTTTGCGACAAACAGAAGTATCAGGGGAGACGTCATTTATTGTTAAAGGTACTAAAATCACGCTTAAAAGTCGGGCAGATCGTTTAGAGGTTCCCTATGTTAATGCACATGAGATACCAATTCTTCGTATTATTGATTATAAAACAGGCACGCTACCCACGCGAAAATCCATTCAGAATGGCACATCGCCTCAATTATTAGTGGAAGCGATTATTGCCCATAACCAAGGATTTGGTGCGAAGTTTTCTGCTCAATATCCTTTATTTAATTTGGAATATTGGCGCTTAACGGGTGGTGATCCTGCTGGGGAGTGTTTGAGTGTTTCTTTAGATGCAGATGAACGTGTTGCTGTGCAATCAGCGATGCTAGGTGTATTGGAATATTTTATGCAGGATCAAAACCCCTACTTGTCATCAGGAATCGGTGTTGATGCACGTTATCTTGCGCGATCAGAAGAATGGGAATCAATGCAGAAGAGGGATAGGCATCGTCCCGTTTAGCCGTTGTTGCATGGCACGTAGTGTATTCGCCATCAAATAGGCAACCGTCATTGGTCCCACACCAAATGGAACAGGTGTAATGGCGTCGGCGATGGGGTGTGCCGTATTAAAGTCCACATCCCCTGTTAATGTCCCATCTGGTCGTCGATTAATTCCTACATCAATAACACACGCGCCAGGTTTAATGTGATTTCCTGTAATAAGTCCTGGCACTCCACAGGCAGCAATAATGATATCAGCTTGTCGTGTGAATGCGGATAAATTGATTGTTTTTGAATGACAAAGCGTTACTGTTGCATCACGCCCTGTTAATAATAGGGCAAGTGATTTTCCAACGAGGGCAGATCGTCCGACAACAACCGCATGCAGACCGCTGATATCTTGTTTCCACGCGTGAATAAGGTGCAGGCAACCCCGTGGTGTGCATGGAATAAGATATTCGTCTCCACGTACTAAACGTCCTAAATTGATTGATGTGAGTCCGTCTACATCTTTTTGTGGGCAAATTGATTCAATAACATTGTTGGTATCTATATGTGCTGGTAGTGGTAGTTGCACAAGGATCCCATCTACATCTTGATTGTGATTGAGCGTGCTAATAAGCGCCAAGACCGCCTTTTCATCAACTGTATCTGGCAAACGATGAACGACAGATTTAATTCCGATGTCATGTGCACGTTTTTCTTTCATGCCCACATAAATCTGACTTGATGAGATTTGCCCTACCAAGATTACATGTAATGATGGTGTGCGCTCAAAGCGCTTTGTTAGCGAAGCGCATTCGTCTTTTAATGTTGCTAATAAAAGTTGTGCGTGATGTTTGCCATCTAGAATCATGCGTTGCCTATGTATTATTAAATGATGATCCTAATAAAGCCGATTATTGCACGCGACGCAAGTTTTCAACGAGGGCTTTCATAATTGTTCGTACAATTGGTGGGCATTGGGAGAGGGCTTCTTCGACTTTTGAGGCAGAAATTTTGATTAGTGTTGTGCCGCCAGGTGCAGCCTCCGCTGATGCCATGCGAACGGATGTATCAATAAGTGCCATTTCGCCAAAGACTTGTCCTTTATGGAGGGTTGCCAGGACTTTTTTATCATTATTGATAGTTTTCCAAATTTCTACGTTTCCACTTTCTACAATATACATTTCATTGCCAGGGCGCCCTTCAGCAAATATTAATTTGCCTGCAGGGTAAAATTCACGTACGTAGACAATATCAGCCATTGATATTCCATGCATTTAATGATTTAATCAGTTTCAATATAACATAATAAATATTAGGAAATCGTTAATGGAATGGTTGGGATATATTGCTGGATTTTGCACGACGATTGCTTTTTTGCCGCAAGTTGTTCGCACGTATAAGCTGAAATCTGCTAAGGATGTATCCCTTGGTATGTATCTTGTTTTTTGTACAGGTGTGATTTTTTGGATTTTTTATGGCATTACTAAGCCTTCAATACCTATTGTTTTGACAAACCTTGCTACAATTATTTTGGCAGGTACGATGCTCGTGATGAAAGTTCTTTATGATCATCGCAGGTGATTTTGAGAGAGAATAGTTTTTCATCGCCATATTTTATGCATTAAGGTTGGCATCCCGTAACGTCCTAAATCATCAGGTAGTACCCATTCACCTTCTAAATTATGCGTTGTTTTCGCAAATATTACCGTTAATTCCAAATCAAAATGACTAAACACATGACGAATGGTTTTTTGAAGCTGTTTTAAATGTGTCAATTGCATCAAGAGCCGTGGATCAAAATCAAAACAGGTCGTTGGAAAAATATACATATTTGAAAATAATCCCTTAGCAGGGCGTTTTACAATTAATATACGTCCATGTTTATTTTCAATAATAAATGTTGTCGCTACACGTTTTGGTTTTATTGGTTTGGGTAATACCTTTGGAAATTGTTCAACAGCATTGTTGTTAAAGGCTCGGCATTTCTCCGCCAACGGACATTGATTGCATAAAGGTTTTTTAGGTTTGCATACCAGTGCGCCTAATTCCATAATGGCTTGTGCTACGTAGGTGTTGTTTGTTTGTCCCACAAATAAATCAATATAATGCAACGTTTCTGCATGTAATTTTGGTCCTTTGGGTTGGTTAAGCATGAAAAGCCGCGCCATTACACGCATAACATTTCCATCAATGGGCATAATGGGCTGATCAAATGCAATCGCTGAAACAGCAGCGCTGGTATAGTCCCCAACACCAGCTAATGTTTTTAATGTTGGTACATCTTTTGGGAAATAATCCATTTCACATAACTGCTGGCAGGCACGGTGTAAATTTTTTGCACGTGAATAATACCCAAGTCCCTGCCATAAGACATAAACCTCATCAAGGGGAGCTGCTGCAAGCGCTTCTACTGTTGGAAATCGTTTAATAAAACGTTCAAAGTAAGGTATGACTGTTTGTACAGTTGTTTGTTGTAACATAAATTCACTCACCAAAACATGATATGCGTTTGGTGTTGTGCCATAGGCAGCACGCCAAGGTAGTGTTCGTTTGATTTTTAAATACCAATGCAGCAGTTGATCGCGTTCATTATACACGAGTGATTGTATAAAATCTGAATTGACATTAAGTAAAGAAGATTGCACAGTGTGATCTTATGATGAAAAAAAATACAAAACCAGATATAGCGGATCGCACGCCCAAACGCCATGGAATAAATCGTATTTCAGCGATGACAAGGGCGTTATTAAAGCCAATGATGGATCACTATGGTGAGGCATATGTTGGTATACTTCTTGACTGGCCAACGATTGTTGGTGAACGTTATGCAAAACTAACAGCTGTGCAATACTTGAAATTTCCAAAAGATAAAAAAACGGATGGGATTTTATACATTCGATGCGTATCGGCGGCGATGCCTATTATGCAAGCACAATCTCCTCAATTGATTGAGCGTCTTAATCGGTATTTTGGTTATAAAGCCATTGTTAGTATTCGTCTGCAGGCCGGGTTGGTGTTTGATGCGTCATCGCGTAAAAAACCGACATATGAACATCCCTTATCTGAAGAAGCACATCAAACAATTAATGCGTTAACAATAGATATAGCAAATGATGAATTGCGGTTGGCGCTGCAACGCCTTGGCGAGGGGATTTTGAAAGAGAATGAGCGTGTTTCATTTTAAGAAACTGTCCTTCAAACATTTACACTATCTATTCTATGATTATTTTCAGAAAACAATCATGGCCCCTTTTGGGAACCAATCTATTTCGCTATTACCATCGTCTTTTTTATCGCGATTAGTGCTACTAGTCGACTCAAAAAAAAGACTTGATATTATCAAAATAGATTTTTGTTTATATGAATGTATATGTTTGAAGGACAGTCTCTAAATTTGAATGCGAAAAATTGTTTGCCTTTTAATCCCAAGTTCGGGATTAAACATGAAGGAAATGCGATATCTGCCGTCATAGCGAGCCAGCGTAGTAGGTATTTTTATTTCTGATGGGTATAAATTACACCAATAGCATGAGTGGATTTTCAATCGCATTTTTAAAAGCTGCCAAGAATCGTGCACCAACAGCTCCATCAACGGCACGATGATCGACAGAGAGTGTGCATGTCATGACGGTTGCAATTGTAAGTTGTCCATCTTTTACGACAGCGCGCTGTTCGCCTGCACCAACTGCTAAAATACTCGCTTGTGGTGGGTTAATAATCGCACCAAAATGCTTCACACCAAACATGCCAAGGTTTGATAACGTAAAACCACCTCCCTGATATTCCTCAGGTTTTAGTTTGCCATCACGCGCACGTGCGGCAAGGTTTTTCATTTCGCCCGATAAGGTTAAAACGGATTTATCATCTGCATTTCGAATAACAGGTGTGACAAGTCCACCATCAATGGCAACAGCGACGGCAACGTCTGCTGCGTCATATTGACGCACAAACGTATCGTGGAATGTTGCATTGGCTTCGGGGACTTCTTTTAAGGCAAGTGCTGATGCACGTATAATAAAATCATTTACTGATAATTTCTGCGCAGCGTTTGGCAGTGCATTTAGTTTTGTACGCAACGCTAATAACGCATCGATTTCACAATCAACAGTTAAATAGAAATGGGGAATTGTTTGTTTTGCCTCGGTCAAGCGTTTGGCAATTGTTTTCCGCATGTTATTAAGTGTTATATCGGTATAGGTCGAAAGATTTTGTATTTTTTGTGTTATTATTGGATTTGATAAAGCTGATTCAACATCTGCTTTGACAATGCGACCACGAGGACCTGACCCTTGAATGGTATGGAGATCAATAGCACTTTGTGTGGCAATGCGCCGCGCGAGTGGTGTTGCATAAACGCGTTCACCATGCGAGGGAGGTGTTGCTATTGACACGGTTGCTGGTAATACGGTCGTTTTCGTTTCTGGTGTAACGTTTGCTGTTGCAGCAACAGCAGGTGCTTTAAAGGAATCAAGGGCTGATTTGTCTTCGCCTTCTTCTAAAATAAGGGCGATTGGTGCATTTACGCTCACATTTTCTGTACCTGCGGGTATTAAAATACGACCAAGAATGCCTTCATCAACGGCTTCAACTTCCATGGTTGCTTTGTCGGTTTCAATTTCAGCCAGAATTTGACCCGCCTTAACGATATCACCTTCGGCTTTGTGCCATTTTACAAGGTTGCCTTCGGTCATTGTTGGGCTTAAAGCGGGCATGAGAACGTGAATGGGCATAATATTTTTTTACCTTATGATTTATAGCAAACAGTTTTAACTGCGCGAACAATTTTATCCGCATTGGGAAGGGCTAGTTTTTCAAGATTAAGCGCATAGGGAAGGGGGACGTCTTCCGCTGTTACACGAACAGGTGGCGCATCCAGTTCATCAAAAGCTAAATCACATACTTGCGCACAAATTTCAGCGCCAATCCCAGCAAATGGCCAGCCTTCTTCAACCGTAACGAGGCGGTTTGTTTTTTGAACGGATTCAATAATGGTATTGATATCGAGTGGGCGAATCGTGCGAAGATCAATTACTTCTGCGTCAATACCCATTTCTTCTAATTGCTTCGCTGCCTGTAAGGCAAAGTCTACGGCAATTGAAAATGCTGTTATCGTTACATCTTTACCAGGACGTGCAATAGCGGCTTTTCCAATAGGAACAATATAATCATTATCTGTCGGAACATCAAAACTACGTCCATAGAGGAGTTCATTTTCGAGGAAGATTATAGGATTTGGATCGCGAATGGCTGATTTTAATAATCCCTTTGCATCAGCTGCAGAATAAGGCGATACAACCTTAAGGCCAGGACAATGTGCATACCAACTGGCGAAACATTGTGAATGCTGCGCACCAACACGGGAAGCTGCACCATTAGGACCGCGAAAAACAATCGGACATCCCATTTGACCACCTGACATATACAATGTTTTGGCAGCAGAGTTTATAATTTGATCAATGGCCTGCATTGAAAAGTTAAACGTCATAAATTCAACAATTGGGCGTAATCCTAAAAAGGCAGCGCCAACGCCAACGCCTGCAAAACCATGTTCCGTAATAGGTGTGTCGACAATGCGTTTATTCCCAAATTCTTGCAGTAAACCCTGCGTAACTTTATACGCGCCTTGGTATTCAGCAACTTCTTCACCCATTATGAATACGGCATTATCACGGCGCATTTCTTCAGCCATTGCATCTCGTAAGGCTTCGCGAACCGTTTGTGTTTGTGTCATAACTTAATAACTCCAATTTTTATACGCAAAGGACATCGGTATAAAGTTCCGATGCATCTGGTTCTGGTGACGTTTGTGCAAATTCAGCGCAATCTGTTACAATATCTTTTACTTTTTTTTCAATGGCTTTTAGTTCATCATCAGTCATAAGATTATGTGATTGCATATAGACTTTTAGATTTTCAATTGGGTCTCTGTTTTGACGAACATCTTCAACTTCTTCCTTTGTGCGATATTTAGCAGGGTCTGACATTGAATGACCACGGTAACGATATGTTTTTACATGGAGGAGGACAGGCCCTTGATTCTCTCGTGCGTGGTTTAGTGCCCATTCACCAGCTTCGCGTACCTTAAATAAGTCCATACCATCAACGGTACGTCCTGGGATGCCGTATGCAACACCACGTTGTGAGAAATCAGCAAGTGCGGCTGAGCGGCAAACAGAGGTACCCATTGCATATTCATTGTCTTCAATAACAAATACAACAGGCAGTTTCCAAAGAGCCGCCATATTGAATGATTCGTAAACTTGTCCTTGGTTTGCTGCACCATCCCCCATGTATGCCATGCAGACACCATTGTCGCCTTTGTATTTATGGGCAAATGCCATACCTGCGCCAAGGGAAATTTGTGCACCCACAATACCATGTCCGCCAAAGAAATTCTTTTCACGGCTAAACATATGCATGGAGCCGCCTTTGCCTTTCGAATACCCTGTTGCACGACCTGTTAACTCAGCCATAACGCCGCGTGCTTCCATGTCGCATGCTAGCATATGTCCGTGATCACGGTAACTTGTAATGACAGTATCTTGAGGCTGCATACCTGATTGGAGGCCCACAACAACGGCTTCTTGACCAATATAAAGATGGCAAAAACCACCAATCAGTCCCATGCCATAGAGCTGCCCCGCTTTTTCTTCAAAACGGCGAATAAGTACCATTTGGAAAAAAGCTTTATGAAGGGTTTCTCGCGTAAAATGACTAAGAGTGATAGGTGTATTGTTTGCAGAGTGCACGTTTTTTGCATCAGTTGATGACGTTTGTTTATTCATAAGGGGGTAACTCTTCATCACAATTAAAAATAACCTGTACACCATAGCACAAGTTCGCTTGCCAATCAAAATAAGTTTGTACGGTGATGGCTAAAACTGTTTTTACACGCAAATGCTACTGATGATCATTGTTTTGATAAGCCGCTTTGATTTCATTTAATTCTTCGGTGGAAATCTTTGCGTATTTCATAATTTTTGCATCGGTTTCATTTTCTTTTAGCATCTCAATAACCATCTTGCGCGTGGCAATCGCTTCACCCTTCTCTAGCCCGATTGCTTCACCTTCTTCCCTGCCAATCTCCATTCCCTTTTCCACTCCAAGGGCATGCTGGTGCACCAAGGCATTGGCTTCAATCCAATAGAACTTCTCGCGTCC
>CANKZX010000040.1 GCA_947488275.1 Alphaproteobacteria bacterium
GGGTTTGTCATCACATGTGTGTACGTTCCTGCCGCAAGTCTGGGTGGCGGTCTTAATAAATCGCCATGCAAAACCTCAACCTGGTCACGTAGTTTGTTAATGGCAATATTATCAACGGCATAACGCATGTGTTCACGTACTAATTCAACGGCCGTTACACGTATATGTGGGCACCGCACGGCAAGGCACAAGGAGGCTGCACCAACACCCGCGCCAACATCTAAAATAGTATCGCCTGGCTGTGCATCAATTGATGCGGCTAAGAATATGGGGTCAATTGCAACACGGTATCCCTGACTGGGTTGACGAATGAGAAGACGTCCACCAAGCAGGAAATCTTCAGTGTAAAGGGATTCAATAGGCTCTTCATTCATAAAAATATTTTTTTCCTCATTTCCGACTTTAGTTTAATCGGTTACAGTAATCTGTCAAACATAGAAATTACTGAAATGAAACTTTAGCTTATGAAATCAGTTGTAGCACCTTTAACACAGCTTCACCATGTTTTAAACGAGGACATGTTGGGTTTAAATAATGTATTAATTTCTCGTTTAACCAGTGATGTGCCGCTTGTATCGGTTATAGCGAAGCATCTTCTTAATGCGGGTGGTAAGCGAATCAGACCCTTACTAACGATTGCAAGCCAACGGTTGCTTGGTACGCTTAAGGAAGAAGTTTTATATTTAGGGGCAGCTGTTGAATTAATCCATAACGCAACTTTGCTTCATGATGATGTGGTTGATGGGTCAATGTTAAGGCGTGGGCAAGAAACGGCGAATGCCCTTTGGGGAAATACGTCGAGCGTGCTGGTAGGGGATTTTTTATTTTCACGGGCATTTCAGCTTATGGTCATGTGCAAAACAGAAGGTGTTTTAAATGTTCTTGCGAATGCGCTTGCTAATATTGCGGAAGGCGAAGTTATGCAAATGACCCAAAGCCATAGTTTAGATCTTGACCGTGAGACATATTTATTGATTGCACAGCGTAAAACCGCTGGTTTGTTTGAGGCCGCTTGTACAATTGGTAGCATGGTAGGGGACGGTACACCTGAGCAGATTCAGGCGCTTGCCACATATGGGCGCACCCTAGGGCTTGCTTTTCAAATTACCGATGATATTTTTGATTATTTTCCGCCTGATCATTATGGAAAAACACCAGGTGATGATTTTTTTGAAGGCAAAGTAACATTGCCCATTATGATTTTGGCGGATATTCTAAATGGTCGTATAGTATCTTCAGGTGAGACGCAGTCGCATCAAGCAGATGCAACCTGGCTTAATTCATTATTCATCGAACAAGCCACCCGAACACCTGATGATTATGCACGTGTATGCGATTTATGTGTGCAGCATAATGTTTTTGATCATTGTATGCATGTCGCGACCAATTTTGCACAGCAAGCTGTTGAGGCGTTATCACTTTTTCCTGAAACTCATATACGATTATTGCTGCAAGAAATCCCTCCCTATATGGTTGATTGCTGCCGAGATGTATGCCCATCATGAAGTGATGTTGGGGTTATTGATTTTATATATCTTGATCCAATGATCACAACAAGGCAGTATGGCAACCACAAAAACTTATTTATAAACTACTTTATAAGGTCACGTCATGACACCCTCTGCACAAATTCAATCAGCCATGGATGTATGTCAACAGATTTTTGATCAAGCAACAATACCTGCTGATAAAATCATGAATACATTTTTTCGAAATAATCGTTATATCGGTGCAAAAGATAAACGTGCCATTGCGACTTATGCATACGAAGCACTTCGCTTTGTGCCGCGTTATCAGCGTGTGACGGATTTAGATGCACGTTTACTTATGTTGATGATTTTAGTTCACGAGAAAAAACAAAGCTTGAATGATCTGCATCTGTTGTGTTCAGGCGATCGGTATGCGCCTGATGTGCTCAGTCGCCATGAAATTAAACAGTTAGAGACACCTTTTCAGCCTAATGAGGCAGAGGTGTTGGCGATTCCTGAAGCGCTGTATCCATTTTTTATTGAATCGATGCCTCTTCAAACGCTTCAAGAACTCGCGCGATCATATGAAACGGAGGCGTCGATTGATCTTCGTGTGAATAGTCTAAAGGCATCCCGTGATACTGTTTTACAAACATTGATATGCGAAGGATTTGAGGCTACTAAGACACCTCATAGCCCGCTTGGAATTCGATTGAAACGTCGTCAATCACTTGATCATCATCCGCTTTTTACAAATGGCACAATTGACGTGCAAGATGAAGGGTCACAATTGCTGGCATTGGCATGTGGCGCTGAGTCACATATGAATGTCCTTGATTATTGTGCGGGTGCAGGGGGCAAAACACTTGCCCTTGCTGCGCAGATGAAAAACAAGGGGCAGCTTTTTGCCTGTGATATTCATGAATGGCGACTGAAGCGTGCGCGTGAACGTGTTAAGCGCGCTGATGTGCATAATGTGCGTTTTTATGCTGCTGACGACGGTAAATTTTTAAAGCGACACACGAAATTTTTTGATCGCGTTTTGGTTGATGCCCCGTGTTCGGGCACGGGGACCTGGCGGCGAAACCCAGATATGAAGTTTAAAACAACACCCCAGGATATTGATGAATTGCGGATGTTGCAGCGATCCATACTTACGAAAGCGGCGCCATTGGTGCGTGAGTGGGGCTGGTTAATTTATGCAACGTGTTCGGTCTTAAAAGCAGAAAATGATGATCAAATCGCCTGGTTTTTAGAAAATCATCCTGAATTTAAAATAGCATCAGGAAATCATCCAGCGGAAGGCATTTATTGGGGCGATCTGCGTCACCATCTTTCGATGCCAGGCATGGATACGATGGGTTTACAACTTTTCCCACATGTCCATGCCACAGATGGTTTTTATGTAACGGTTTTAGTGCGACAACAATAAAGCTATTGATTATAACTCAGGCGTTGCAGATGCTTTTGAACCAGCGTTTTATCTGTTACCGCTGGGTCATTCAACAATTCAAGAAGCAATCGAATTTGTTCTTCGCGCGCTTTGCCAGGTGTCACTCCAAGTCCATTTTGTTGATAGAGCAAAACAAGATTCATCTTAAATGTATTGCGTATGTGCATGGGTGTTTCAACGCTATTAATCACCTGGTTAATTAATTCGATGGCAGCTACCTGACCATTAACACCCGATGGTGGTTTTAACGTACGGGTTGCGTATAGATTGGCCACAATCCAACGAATATCTATTTTCTGATGGATTGGCAATGACTGATCAGATAATAATGTATTATAGATTCGTGCAGCCTCTGTACGTGCTTCGCTTGGTTTTAAGTGGAATCGATTTTGAATGTGCAAATTAGCTAAGCCAACTTTGTAATCATAACTTTGATCGGTATCAA
Source organism: Alphaproteobacteria bacterium (assembly GCA_947488275.1). Classification (GTDB taxonomy): domain Bacteria; phylum Pseudomonadota; class Alphaproteobacteria; order Paracaedibacterales; family CAIOTO01; genus CAIOTO01. The sequence continues at coordinate 3,368 of CANKZX010000040.1, forward strand.
GTGTTAAGGCAACTTCAATGTCATTATAAAGTCTAAGGGCAATTGCACGTGCCTCACTTGGTTTCATATCAAATGAAAGATTTAGATAATGATCTGCGCGTTTTATATAATAAATAATGCGTTTTTTAACGGGTAACGTTGTGTCAGAGGCAATCGTATCAAGTAATATACGCGCCCTCTCGCATGCATCAGCTGGACTTAAATCAAAGATTTGCATAAAGTAATCAGTTGCCAATTGATCCTTTATTTCAGCACGCATGAGTGGTGAAATTTCTGCATTTGTGATTGCTTCTTTAAAAATCTTTAGTCGTTTAGCATTGCCAGGATCTTCCTCTGAACGACGTGATGTTGCCCATATTAATTTTGCTTTTAAACGTAAATCGGGACGTGCTTTTTCATCATTCATCACATCCATCATTAGGGTGGTTGCTCTGGCTTCAGCTTCATCATCACTCACATTAAAGGCACGTTCTAATAGTTTTTTTGCAAGCTGTAGGCGTGTGCGTGATTTTGTTTCGCTGCTAATCAATGGATCTTTTATATTTTCTTCCAGCAAAGAGAGTGCTTTTTCTTTTGCCTGATCAGCCGTAATATCAAGGCTGCCTGATAGATACAATTTTGCAAGGTGCCGTTTGGCCCATCCACGTACATCTGGCGAATAAGATGCTTCATGAATAATTTCATTTGTTGCACGTAGCGTTTCTTCTTTTACATGTTGTGGATTTGCAAATGCGGCATTACTGGTATGAATAAGGGGATAAAGTCTAACCATATTAATTTTAGCGCGTGCACGTAAATCGGGGCTAATTGTTGTATCTCCCAAAATTTCGCCATATAAACGATAGGCCTCTCGTACAGATTCTTCTTGTGTAAACTGTAGCCGTTGATTGCGATGATCATCTGCTGTTTTTAATTTGGCAAGGGCAATGCTGTCAGCATTGGAATCAGTTACAACAACTGATTCAGGCACATCTGTTTCGGTAACCTCTATTGATGAAGGTATGGGTTCAGGTCTCTGTTTGCCCCCCTTTTTTAAAGCGTCCTTTATGACTGAATTCTGTCGTTTTTCTGGATTATAAACAATGGCATTTGGATTTTGTGATCGGGTCTTAGAACGCTCTTTTTGATCTGACCTTTGATCATCATGATCACTTGAATCTTCAATCTCGGCATTTTGAAGATCATCACCCGCGCGCACAACCGAATAACCACCACAAAGACCAAGCATAATGCCGCCAATAACGCCTTTAAACATGCCGTCATTTGTTATTGTATTGATTTTATCAAGCCAAGGTTTCTTCATAACGCCTATATCTCCGTCCTGTGATATCATTATTTTTAACTAAATGCATGATACCAGTTTCAGCGTCATCAAAAATATTGTCAATCTTTTAATAACGGATAACGTAACTTAAGCCAGCTTCGCTGCCTGTGCTTTTCTGTCCGACGCCAATATCGACGTATAAGTTATCGGCAATCGCTGTTGATACGGTTGCTTTACTGCCTGCGCTGCCGATATTTTGATCAATGAATATTTTTACATTGTCAAATTCTTTTCCAACACGTAATGCTTGCGCGTTTGTTTGCCCTGAATCGGATAATGCGGCTAATTTATCGTTTTCTTTTAATTCAAACGTATCGAAACCAAAGGAATGACGGACGCCTTCAAGGAGATTTAAACCAGAACGACCATTTAATGAAGTGGCTGCTGCTGCTAATTGTACGCTTTGTCCCGCTGATATTTTGTTAATTTCTTTACCGAATAAAAGACGTGATAAAATTTCATCTTCAGGCATGGCAGGTGTTGACGTGTAAGAAAACTTAGTAGAAGAGGCTCTACCATCGATATGAAGTCTTAATGTTGCATTATCAACCTTACGTATACCAACAAGTGAGATATTTGGGTTGTTTTGATCTTCTTTGTCATACCAAATTTTTGCTTGTCCAATCGTAAGTTGTTTGCCAAAAAATGATAATTTTCCCTTAACTAAATTTAATGTTCCTATTAAATAAGGATCTGATAAGTCGCCTTGGACGGTCATTTGTCCATTCCATTGACTTTCAAGACCAAATCCACGGATATAAAAATTCTTATCAGCGATAAGCGTTAACTCAATAGGAAAGAGGTGGTTTTTTGATTTCTCATGTCTCTTCTTTGCATATTTTTCGGTAAGTTCTTTAATGGCAAGAGGTGGATCATCTTTATCGGATGTTAACTCCTCAAGGAGGATAACAGACGGTGATAATATAACTGAACCTGTTATTTTGCTTTTTACGCCAGCACCTTTCATGAAAATATCACCTGTTGCCCGTATAACCATATCGTCGCGGCGCGTTACCACAAGATCACTTAATGTTAACATGATATCAGATTGAATAAAGCCTGCACCGCCTATTTCAAAATGTCCTGTAATATTAAGATGGCCTGATTGAGTATTTTGAGGTGTTCCTGCTTGTTTGGCTCGACCATCATTTGCGGTAATTTGTTCGATAATAAGCCGTTTTCCCTGCGCTTTTAAGCTGCCCGAAATATCTGTAATATATGTTCCATTGTCACCACTTTCATACAATCCATTATGCACATGTAATGCGCCTGTCATTTGTATATTTTGAAGAGACCCCTTCAAACGCAAGTCAGGTTTCAGAATGCCTGAAATACGATCGCCACTACTAATAATAGATGCAATAAGGGAGACATCAAAGTCACCATTGAGTGTGCCATCAATTGTATTTTCAACAAAACGTTCTTTATCAAGTGACAGTGACCCTTTTGCCTTGAACAAAATTGTGTCTTTATGGGATGTAAAGGTGTCAATAAAAAGGTGATTATTCTTTTTATCAAAAAGTAACGTCCACGAGAGGTTCTTAAGGAGTGTATTTTTTGCAAGAGGGCTATTGGGATGTACCGCTAATTGATGAATGAAAAGCTTTCCTTTAATATCGTGTCCATCGTTTGCAATCGCTAAACTCCCATTGATGCTGCCATTTAATTCAAAAGCTTCATCATATAGACGAATTGTTGACAAAGGAACGTCATGCACATCAATTGTGCGCTGACCCACCTGATAATGAACATAACCATTTTTCCCAATCGTTATATGAACATTTGGTAGATGGTATGTTGTAAAATCAAATACAACGGGATGTGTTAGTTTTAAAAGTTGCAGACGATAATCAAGTAAAAATGATTCCAGTGTTAAGCGTTTAGCTGGCACCGATAAACGACCAGTGATAATGCCATATGGATGAAGATGCTTTTCTTTTTCTGTGCCTGTTTGAAAGATAAATGAACCATCGCCCTTTGTAAGATTTAATGTAATCTCGGTTTGATTTAATGGGATTTGTGTAAGTGTTGCCGTTGTCATTTTCCCAGTTATTTTCCCTGTGAGAAAGGCATCTGTATCAAAAGCAAAAGCCGCCTGACCTTTTATCATATCGCGGGTGAATGCCTCCATCATTACCGTCAGTACACCTGTTAGGCGTATTGTATCATGCTGGTTTTTAATGAACACATTGCCTTTTATGGACGGTGTATTTGGCGATAGTTTGACGGTAATATCTGACAATGAATCACCAAAATGGATGCTGCCTGGAACGACTGTCAGTGTTGGAAAGTCAGGGCACTGTAAGGTGAAATTGTTTTCTTTGCTAGGTCTTATGCCATGTGCGCTTTTGATTTCAAATGTTGTCTTACCTTTCTTTTGAAGATACGGGATATCCATTCGGATAAGCGCATGTGTTAAATGCGTATCAATCCAGACCGTATTAAGCGTACCTTCATAAGAAACAGTCGTTCCTTTAGTCTCAACATCACCCTTAATATGCATAAGATTTGTTGCTAAGTGAAAATCAATAAGACCATGGGTTGTGGCGAACGAATCATGTCTTACATTACGATAAGCAAATGTAAGAGAGTGAGGGGAGAATGAAACATCAGCCTCTCCCTGAATTGTCAGCCCTTGAATCGTGGGCGTGTTTATTTTAACGGACATATCAGATAGTGCACAGCGCTGCGATTCAATCAATGTTTTAAGGTCAAGAATGGTGTTAAATTCGCTCTTATCTCCATTTCTTTGTGTGTGCACTAACGAAAGATTTGTTTTTTTATCCTGCGTTGTTTTCATAGTCAAAGCGATGTTTTGTTCGCCCATTGATACATGCAAATCACCTGCAGGTAAAAATGCTCCTAAATCATCAATGATGATGTTTCCTGTTGCCTCCATGGGGATTGATGTGAGAATGCCATTTTTATCCGTAATTTTTAACGTTGCGAAAGCCCCTGAACCTTTTGGTGTTAATGTGAATTGCCCACTGATTGTCTGTGCGTGTTGGTTTTGTTCTAAAGGCGTAGCAATAGTTGTTAGTTTAAGGTGCGACTCAATGCCTTCTTTCTGATAATGAAAGGTCAATTGGACAGGATGATCTGTTTTTGGTGAGTCAACGTGAATATGCTTTATTTCAGCACGGCTTAATAATGATTGGTTCAACATAACTGGCAAAAGCGTTGTTATTGTTTGCAAGGGGGACGATGTTTCTTTGGCTTTTATTAATGTATTTTTTAAATGCAAATGATCAATCGAGAATCGCTTTATTTTTGGCATTCCATGTAATAGCGAACGTAAGCTTAATGTCATATGAAGATTGTCAAGCGTCGCAAGTGTTTTATGACTTTGATTGATGACGTGTATATGTTTCGCTTTTAATGTAAAAGGAAACACACCGCGAATTCCCGTTAACTGTAAGGAGATAGTCTGTTGATTGAGATAGTGCTTCGAAATCGTTTGTATAACATGCATCTTTACAGATGGAATTTGAACAACCCCAAAGGCGATAACGAAAAGCGCTACTAACCCGATTACTGCATATTGACTGTATTGACGTATGGCGGTCATGATTCTTCCTTTATTTAATAAAGTACCTTCTTGTACATATTCTTGCAAGGTGAAGTTCAAAAATGCTGTCGAAATGTATGGCATTGTATGGTACGGTGATGACGTTTTAGGACAATAATGGATGCGATACAGAACATGACTCAATCAATAACAACGCTGCAAAATATTATTCACTATGCTTTTAAAACGCCTGTATTATTGGAAAAAGCTTTAGCGCACCCTAGTGCAATGCCTCGTAATAAAGATTTTGAACGATTTGAATTTTTGGGTGATCGCGTACTGGGTTTGTGTGTGGCCAATTTGTTGTTAAAGGCTTTCCCAGAGGAACCTGAAGGACACCTTGCAAAACGTCAAGCCTATCTTGTATCGAAAGAAGTCTGCCAGATTGTTGCCAAACAAATCCAATTAGAAGATTATATACATGTTATATACGACAAAGGCGCGCATGCATCTAATATGATGGCTATTTTAGCGGATGCCGTGGAGGCTTTGCTTGGGGCTATGTATTTGGATGGGGGGCTTGCTGCATGTGAAGGATTTGTACAGCGTCATTGGTCTGACGTGTCTCATCGTGAAAAAACACCACCAAAAGATGCTAAATCAGCCTTGCAAGAATGGGCGCAAAAACGTGGAAAATCTGTTCCTGTTTATACGTTGGTTAATGCGGATGGCCCATCGCATCAGCCAATGTTGATTTATTCGGTTGCTGTTGATGGATTGCCTATTTTTAAGGGTGAGGGGGGAAATCGCCGAACAGCAGAACAAATTGCCGCCAAAGCAGCCTTGTCATATATTGAAATTTCGTAACCACTCACCATATGTCATACTCGGGCTTGACCCGAGTATCTCTAAAGAGTCAAAGGCATATAATCGCAATTCGGGATTAAATATGAAGAAAACTCTATCTATGTTACGTAATCGTCATTACGAGGAGCATTGCTCCGTGGTGATCCAGTGGCTGTTCTTTCGGAAGTGACTGTTTACTCAGAAAGATTATTTTTCTGGATGGCCACACCAGCTTACGCTGGTTCGCCATGACGGAAACTATAGGTTTTTGTTTGCCGAAATCCCGAATTAAGGGTGCAAAAGATAGACTTTAAACTTCAATCTCTTCTATGTCCCACATTTCAAAGGGATTTGCCTTTAAAAATTCATTGGCTTCTCTTGTGAATTTCTGTAGGTCACCTATTATTGATGAGGCAAAAGTGGCAGACGATTCATCTGATAATTTAGCGTGAGCAACGTCTGCAGCTTCTTTAAGGCCATCTAATTTATCGGTACCGCCACCAGCATATGTTGGAAAGTATCTTTCAGCAGATGATTTTTGAACTAAGGCTGAAGAAGAACTTGCATGAGGGACAAGTGCGCCGTCATTATCATCCGCAATTGCAGCATAACGATCACCATCTTGAATTCGTGGTTCACTTAAGCTTTTTTCAACTCTGTCGTGAAATTGAAGGATACTGAAATTCTCAAAATATGCTTCTATAACTGTGAAAAGCTTATTGATATGTGTTATCGTATTTGAAAATGGTCGAAATTTTTCATTTGCATAAACTGAAAACATATGAAGTCTCTCAGCACTTTCTTTATGACCGCTGAATGTTTCATGAAAAGTAGTTAATCTATCAAAAACTTCTTCAGCTTGATGAGCATTGTGATGTCGTCTAAGATGCTCAATCCCATCCGTAAATGATACAATCCTGTCAGATACGCTAGAAATCTGAGAGAATCCATCTTTCATCATATCTAATACACATTTCAGTTGAACAAGATCGTATTGACTCTCTGTTGCCAATATACCATCAAGGCCAAATTTATTTTCAGTGAATTCGTCTTGCATTGGCACTTCATCAGTAAGATTAAAACTTTGTAAAAAATCTTCACAATCAGCTTCAATACTATTTAAATCATTAATAATTGGCGTTATATCTTCTGTTAATTGTTCGGAAAATCCTTCACTACCGTATAAATAAAATGCGTAACGAAGAAGTTTTGGTAGTGTACGAAGGGCTTCGTTGATAGAGTCTTCAGCATATGTTCGATCATTTCTACGAAGAGTTTCTGCAAGCATGCCTAACATATGAAAAGTTTGACCGTCTTGGAGTTTTCTTAAAGCATTATTAAAATCACGAATACCAGGATATCTTAAATTTCCTGTTGCATAAATTTCTATTCCTCGATCAAGGATGATATTAATAACGTTCTCATATCTTGTTGATTCGTCTAAAGATTGGAATTGATGTGTTCTTTGACGGCGATTCGTTGTATATTCTTTACTATCATTAGCAATATTACGACGAGCAAAAAGAACATGTGCTCCACCCTGTAATTCATCTTCATTGCCAAGTGTACTAAAAGAGCTCAATTCGCTTGCACGACCTAATTGATCTTTGTGTTCAGCGGCTCCATGAGAAACAATCCCTAATGCTGCAGCTCCCTGTTGATTAACCGAAATTAATTGCTCTTCTCTATTCCTTTCAACAAGGGACGCGCCAGACGCGCCTCTTGCACCGCCACCAGCAACAACGACTTGTTGTTCGTCGGCTGCTACTAATAGATTTGCCCCTACAAGACATGTTGTACACATTAGTAACGTTGTCTTTTTGATGTATTTTTTCATTTTATATTTCTTTCATTATTGTTCGTTTATTAACTTTTTTATTTTATTCATTATTTTTTTATCACCCTAAAATCAAGTTTAAAGGCAATGCAAAAAAATGAATTTTAAAAAGTAATAGGTGATATGCGTTTTTATATCAAGCCATTACTCATATATTGCTCATATATTCAGCACCAATGATTTTGAGCAGTAGGCGTTTATTTATCATTCCCCGTCAGGAAGAACATTACTTCGTGGTGATCCAGCGGTTGCTCTTTCGGAAATACCTGTTTTTCTGGATGACCACATCGGCGATGCAGATTCGTCATGACGGTGGAATTGTTAAAAATCATCTGTATTTAAAGTATAGTGGTTAGTTCTTCAAGAATTTGATGATCTATACCAAAATCATCTTTTTTTATAAAAGAGAACAATTCTTCAAGTGAAAAACCATCTGGCCTTTCTAGTTTTGCAAAGTGCTTTAATTTGTTGATTTGCGTTCTAGTAGGGCACCAATACCGGAATCTTTTTTCATTTACACTGGCAAAAAGTAAATATGTTGGATCTTTACTAGGGGGGGAAAGTGTAAGAATACCACTGCGGATTGGTTTCTTTGTATTCCATTCAATATGGGGATCTCTTAATTCAACTTGATTATTAAGGGAAGCAAATCTGACATCAATGTGACCAGAATGCTCAATTTTAGGATTAACATCATGCGCCACTTCCATATAGACTGGCAAAAGTGCAGGCTCAGGTGATTCAGGATTTATTACGACAAGATAAGAATCTTTAACAATTTCAGCGACAATTGAAAATACGTCATTTTGCGCTGTTCGTGGCGCAATGCCAGCAGTACCCAATGCCATAATTCCTGCTGGGTATCGATAAAATCCCATACCTTTATGTATATTGCTACCTGCAATTTGAGAAGTTGCGAAGATGTTGGTTCTAGGATCTAATTTTTTTATGAAAATATCTGCGGCATTTATTAATTCCGGTTCCATTTCATATGCTTCTTGCGCCATACCAAATAATTCCATGAAACGGTCATTTTCAATACCTGTTAGAAATGTTAAATTGGCAAAATAAGTTTCAAGCCTGCTTTGATCTAATTGCTGTCGGTTTTGGTCGATACTATTTGCTACAAAATGATTAGCTAATGCTTCAATTGTATGCAAAGCGGCATAGTGCAAATAAATGGCATTTGTTTTATAGGTGTTAGGATGTGATTGTTTCAGACTTTTTTTTACCGAATGAAATTTTTTTGTGACAGCGTTTGTTTGACCAAAATCTGTAACAGCGGTACCTAAAATAGCCAATGTAACAGCGGTTTTTGTTTCCATAGAGGCTTTTTTTGCTGTATTAACTCCCTTATTGATTTTAGCGTTAATCCTAGTCGTGTGTGAACGATGGTCTTCTGCATCTTTGAATGCATCCTGACGCCTGCAATCTTCATCAACAATAAATTTTGCTGCCGAACATAATTGACCTTGAAAATCTTCTGCTTGCACAAACTCGTATCGTGCAAAACCTTTTATGACAAGTAATGTCATTATAAACAATAATTTTATATATAAATTTATTTTCATTTTAATTTTCTGATTCCTGGAATATATATTGAAATTATATTCTTATTAACATAATCCAAGCATAGCATGCAAGTTTTTTTCTGATAATGAATCTATTGAATTACGTCGTGCTCATGTTTTTTAAAACATAAGACCCGTCCGACGTGAAAAAGTCGAACGTGAGCAATGTGTTTGATTTATTTTTTTGTATTTGTAAACTATTTAATTATTACAGTCGATGTACTTTTAATTTCGCTAATTCCACAACGGCGCGTGTTTCAATTTCCAGCAACATTTCGCGAAGGGTTTCATCAACAGCGGAAACATCGTTGGAATGTTCGGTCGCCTTTTCATTAAGGCGATCTTTGATGTTCTGTACATAATTTTTAATGTTGGTAATGATTTCAGGTGAGATTGATCCGCTTAGCAATTGGGTGCGAAGTTTTTCAAGTTCATCTAAAAGCGATAGTCCTGCCTGAATACTCGCTTGTTTTGGTGATGGTTCATCAAGGTTGGTGAAAAGGGGGTCGATTCCAAATACAAAAGAACGAGCTATGGCCGAAAGTTGTGTTTAGGATCAAGCGGCGACTCTTTGTTTTATGTCGTTCTGGGCAATTCCATTAACAAAATTGACTCCCGTTATCACTTCTGCAACACGATGGGCTCCTTTTAATTTGATCCACCGTTTCTGTGCCGA
>CANKZX010000041.1 GCA_947488275.1 Alphaproteobacteria bacterium
ACAATCGTTCGACGCATCACTGGAATAGTCGGCGCCTGTTCTGGTGTTAAATATTCAACGGTTTCAATTAAGGCATCATCGGCGAGCGGCAATAAGCTGTTCAATAGACTTTTAACAAGATTCTTATGTTCCCCAAAAATCTTTTTAAACACAAGATCGGATTTAGGGTCAAGAAACGGGCTGGCTTTGAGTGTCATAAATGATCGCATGTATGGCATTGTGGATTTGATACAGTCACTATATCAGATTTATGCCGAATGGGGGGAGTCTTTTGAATAAGTACACAAGGGAGCCACCCATCCAACTCGCACGCATTTTATGAACACTCATTTTTTACGTTATCTTTGAAAAAGAAAAGCAAAGCATTTTGACATGCCAAACGAATGCTTTCCTCAATCCCACTCGTAAGCCGTGGATAATGAGGTGGATTGTCCCAATCATCAGCGATAGGAAGATTTACAGATGAGCTAAAATAGCCAGAAACCGTGTTATCCATCAATTTAATCAAATAGAAATTGAGTGCAGCTTGAGCGATACTGTGCCCAAACAAACCAGGATATCGAATAATTCGAGTGCCACCTGGAATCATAACAAAAACATAATCAACATTGTGATGATCTTTTAAGAATTTAAAATCATATGGCGGTTGAATTTTATCATCTTCTATTGCTTGAAGACCTTCTGGCAAGAGTGGAGATAACATATTTTGTGCCAACACACCTTTATCCCTAAAAGCCTGACTAAAAGGTTTATGGTAATGTTGCTCAGACAAATGAAAAAGCTGCATCGCCTCAACAACCTCAATCGCATCACTATTAGCCGCACCAGCAATACCTTGTGCCACACTCATAACCAAAGCGCCAATCAAACCAGCATTACTATCCCCCATCTCAATGTGGTATTTTGGCGATCCCAAACCACCAACTTCAGCAATCAAAACAGTTGATGGCGATTGAAAAAAAGAGGCATCTATATCTTTATTTTCTCGTTTAGCGCAGGCTGTTAACAAAGAAAAAGCAACCATTACCAATATAATTTTTTGTTTCATTGATCTATTTCTGATAAATTTTTACAGAACATACTATAAAAATAATTATTTATATTCAATGATTTTTATACATTATTATTATTTTTGAACGTTTTTTTATTTTGATCAACATTCGCTTTCATCAATTCTTTTTTATGAGAAATGCATAAAAAAATTCTCATACACCAAAAATTAGGTTAAATTAAAAATATATTACATAAAAAACATAATGGAACCCCTCCACATGAAAACACTTGCTGACATCCGTCGTACATTTATCGATTATTTTGTGAAGAATGATCACACACACGTTGCCTCCAGCCCTCTCGTGCCACAAAATGACCCCACGTTAATGTTCACCGCAGCAGGCATGGTTCAATTTAAGGACTTATTTACAGGTCTTGAAAAACGCCCCTACACACGGGCAGTTACCTCACAAAAATGTGTGCGCGCAGGCGGCAAGCATAATGACCTTGATAATGTCGGATACACAGCACGCCATCACACGTTTTTTGAAATGCTCGGCAATTTTTCATTTGGTGACTATTTTAAGGAAGAGGCTATTTTTCTCGCCTACAACCTGATTACCAAAGAATTTGGACTTGATCAAAAACGTTTACTTGTCACCGTTTATGCGGACGATGACGAAGCCGTTTCTTTATGGAAAAAAATTGGCGGTTTCACCGACGATAAAATTATTCGCATTGCAACCTCTGATAACTTTTGGTCAATGGGCGATACAGGGCCTTGTGGGCCTTGTTCAGAGATTTTCTTTGATCATGGGGATCATATTGCAGGCGGTCCTCCTGGTTCAGCGGATGAAGACGGTGATCGTTTCATGGAAATTTGGAATCTTGTTTTCATGCAGTTCGAACAAATGGCGGACGGTACACGCATTAAATTACCCAATCCATCGATTGATACAGGCATGGGGTTAGAACGTGTGTCATCCGTCCTGCAAGGTCAGCACAATAACTTTGACACAGATCTGTTTAAATGCTTGATTGACGCCTCTCAATCGCTCACAGGCACTATAAATCCTGATTCACGCCAATCGCATAATGTGATCGCTGACCACCTTCGTGCAAGCGCATTTCTCATTGCAGACGGTGTTTTGCCATCGAATGAAGGGCGCGGCTATGTATTGCGTCGCATTATGCGTCGTGCTATGCGTCATGCCCATATTATTGGCGCAAAATCACCCCTCATGTGGCAATTGGTGCCCGCATTAATCCAGCAAATGGGCGAAGCCTTTCCTGAAATTTGCCGCATGAAAACACTTATTGAGCAAACATTATTGTTGGAGGAAGAACGCTTCCGTCAAACACTGGGTCGCGGTTTAAAAGTACTTAATGAAAGCACCTCAACGTTAGCAAAAGATCAACCGTTACCTGGTGAGGTTGCGTTTAGACTCTATGATACCTATGGCTTTCCACTTGATTTAACTGAAGATGTTTTACGCAGCGAAAATCGTACTGTTGATGTCACTGGGTTTAACACCCATATGGATGAACAACGCAAGCGCGCACGCGCATCCTGGACAGGCACAGGGGATAGCACGCACGAAAAGATATGGTTTGATGTCCGAGATGAACATGGCTCAACTGAATTTTTGGGCTACACCGCCACAACCACTGAAGGTGTTGTGCAAACGCTTATTAAAGATGGTGTTTGTGTTGATCACGCAACCGCTGGCCATGATTCTAGCGATAATTTGTGGGTCGTTTTAAACCAAACACCCTTTTATGCTGAATCAGGCGGGCAAGTCGGCGATACAGGCATTCTTGAAAATAGTAGCGTCCGTTTAAAGGTTACCGATTGTGTTAAAAAAGTTGGTGTTGTATTTGCCCATCGTGTCATCATTGAATCAGGGACATTACAAAAAGGCGTATCTTTAAAAGCAACGGTTGATGCCGCGCGCAGACGCCGTATTGCAGCAAATCATTCAGCCACACATCTATTGCAGGCGGCCCTTCGCACGGTGCTAGGTGAACATGTATGCCAAAAGGGCTCACACGTTGATGAACATCGCCTACGCTTTGACTTTACGCATCAAAAAGGACTCACACCTGATGAATGGAATCGTGTTGAGCACTTAGTAAATGACCATATTCAGGCAAATCAACAAGCAATCGTTAAATTAGCATCGCCCGAAAAAGCAATTGAAGAAGGTGCAACAGCGCTATTCGGTGAGCGTTATGGCGATGAAGTTCGCGTAGTTACCCTTGGTGAAGGGCGTTTTTCAGTCGAGCTTTGTGGTGGTATCCATGTGAAAGCAACAGGTGATATTGGTATTTTTAAATTAATGTCGGAGGCAAGCGTTGCCTCAGGCGTGCGTCGTATCGAGGCGATTACGAGCACTGCGGTCTTAACGCATCTCAATGATATTGAAAAAACACTCGAATCCGAACGGGAACAAAACCGTAAAAAGCATATTGACCTATCCAAACACATTCAAGATTTAAAAACGCAGCTTGCCTTATCATCGAGCGCAATCAGCGGTACTGCCTCCACAATCAATTTTGGTGCCTATAAAGCAACCGTGCGCCATCTTAACGATGTTCCCGCAAAAGACTTAAAAATGATTGTTGATCAATTAAAAAGCAAAGGTGATTCAGATATAGTGATTGTAACAAGCGCGGTTGATGGAAAAATCGCCTTAGCCGTTGGTATTTCAGCCAATCTGACACACATAATCAGCGCTGTTGATATTGTAAAGCAAGGCGCACAGATTCTGGGCGGTCAAGGCGGTGGTGGAAGACCCGATTTTGCGCAAGGCGGCGGCGTTAATGCCGATGCGGTACAGGACTTAGCACAGAAACTTGCTGGTCATTTTAAGGACAATCAATTCATAATTCGGTGATTATACTCAGCACCGATGATTTTTAGCAATTTTGCCGTCATAGCGAACCTGCGTAGCTGGTGTGGCTATTCAGAAAAACAAACATTTTCGACGTAACAGGCATTTCTGTGTGCATTCATTAGCATGATGGCAACAGAAAACCTGCAGGCGGCAGAGCATGCAGCAAGGGATATAACAGAAGATTTGACAAGACAAACAACAGGGTGTGCTGTCGATATTGATCAAACAGAGGTTTTTAATCCACTTTTTTCTCCCCAACAAAGGCTTTCCTTTGATCCCCCCATAGCGGTTGCGATACCGACGGCCGTTTCATACACCGATCAAAGCGTTATCACCGCCGCAAGCACCGTTGTGATGGAGGCAGATACTGGCACAGAGCTACTAGATCCCATTTACGTTTTCTCCCCTGAAAAAACGGCTTTTATTGAATCCATTTCAGCCTTAGGTCTTAATCCGCATGAAGAATCGACATGTATCGCACTTTGGGATGGCAGTAATGCATGCCTCTATAATTGCGATCTTACCAATCAAACACTTTTAGAGAGGGTTATTTATGCCCTTCGCATGAATACAGAAATCCAAACCTTAATGTTTGAAAACTGCCAAATTGATGATACAATAATCATACCTATTGCAGCCCTCATCAAGACAAAATCAGGAATAGGCACCTTATGCATTGATCGTAATAAAATTGGGGATAAAGGTGCTGCTATCATTGCCCAGGCTCTTGAAGGTAAAAAAGAATTCAAATGTTTACAACTGACACATAATAAAGTTGGCAATGTTGGCTTAGGCGCCATCGCTCACTTTTTAAGATCGAGCCAAAGCATATCTTCAATATACCTTAGCTCAAATCGCATTAGCTGCACAGATGCATTAGAATCGGCATTATTAGTCAACAAAAGTTTATTTTACTTAGATCTTTCAAAAAACATAATCAATGGTACTGGCATCCGTGGACTAGCCAATGGACTAAAAACAAATTATTCACTTAAATGGGTTATTCTGATAGCAAATCATATTGGTGATTTAGGAGTTCATCTTTTATGCGAAATGCTGAAACAAAATACAACATTAAAAAACTTAGAAATTGAATTAAATCACATCAGCCACCAAGGCGCCCAAGAATTAGTCGATACATTACGACATCATAACGTAACTTTATTATCTCTATATTTTAATATAGGCGACACTTTCGCAACATTTGAAGAAGAAATTAGCACATTGAAAGAAAGAAAATCAAAAGCTTTAGATCGACGATGGGAATTAGTTGAAGAATTTAAACGTCAATACCCAAGGGGCGACAAACTAAGATAAACAAGGTCTCATAAGCTGTTTTTAATTCCTTATGTCTTTTTTACGGCCAGATTCTGGCTGAGAGAGCAGGGAGGGGACATGAAGTTTCTTCTTATTCTTTTTACCTTGAAATTCGAATGATAGATGTTTGATTTTCAAGGAAATATGGATTACAAGTTAGATTAGATTTTTCCGATTTTACGTGTTTTGCACGATGATGATCCATCTAAACGGTTTCTTATTTTAGGAAGTGCTTCAAAACATTTATTGCATCAAAGTTCAGAAAGTTTGACTGGGCGTATCCATTATGAAGAGATAACCCCTTTTCGTTATGATGAAGTGGGAGAATGGAAAAATCTTTTATTTCGCGGCGGATTTCCAAGATCATATTTAGCAGAAAATGATGAAAATAGTTTGCAATGGCGTGAAGATTACGTACGAACTTTGCTTGAACAAGATATCCCTAATTTAGGATTTAGAATACCTGCAACTCATTTAAGACGTTTTTGGATGATGCTTGCTAATTGTCATGGACAAATTTTTAATGCACATGAAATAGGGCAAAGTTTAGATTTATCTGCGCCTGCCATGCGACGTTATCTTAATTTACTGAGTGATATGCTAATGGTTCGTATTTTGCAACCTTGGCATGTCAATATAGGAAAGCGTCAGGTCAAATCACCAAAATCGTATATTCGCGATAGTGGCATATTTCATTATTTAACACATATTAACAATCGTGATGCACTCGCCTTATCGCCAAAACGCGGGGCATCCTTTGAAGGTTTTGTTTTAGAAGAACTTATTCGTATCACACGTGTTAAACCAGAAGATTGTTTTTTTTGGCGCACACACGCAGGGGCTGAACTTGATTTATTATTGCTCATTGGAGGCAAAAAAATTGGGTTTGAAATTAAAATGACTGATAAACCAAAAGTTACTCAATCGATGCATACTTCGCTGAGTAACTGTGAACTTGATCATCTCTATCTCGTGCATCCAGGTGATGTCACCTGGTCATTAGGAGATAAAATGACGGCATTATGTTTGACGGATATAAACAGATTGGGTGATGATCACTAACTTATCCTTTACACCATTGATATGAATGATGACGAAAGAGTGGTGAGTGGTTACAAAAAATAAATATTTTTAATTGAATTAACTATAGAATCCACTTACGATTAAAGATAGTATGCACGCTTTATACTTTTTAGTAAATTAAACAAGGATAGTCGATGATTTGGGCGCAAAATGAACATATACCTTTTGTACAGCAAACAACTGAACTCGAACAACTTTGGCATGATATATTAAACACAGCGCGCATCACTGAAGAATTAGCGATTGTGCCACTTCTTGAAAAACCTATTTATAACACGCCTACTCAACTAAATCACATAAAAGAACATGCACGAAACCTGATTGAATCTATTCGCGATGTTAAGCTGAAGTCCCTGTCTATTGAAAGTTTTTTAAAGACACACAACTTAAGCAGTCAAGAAGGTATTGCCCTTATGTGTCTTTCAGAGGCTCTTCTTCGCATTCCAGACGCATCTACTAAAACACAACTTATTCGTGACAAAGTCGGTGCAGGCAGTTGGCAAAATAAAGATCAAGACCCGCTACTCACAAAATTTGCCCATATTGGTTTGATTGGTACCAGCAAATTTTTAGCGATGGGCAATCAGAAAAGCCCTTTGAGTGTTGTCGCTTCCCTCATTCGTCGTTTTGGCGAACCACTGATCAGGCAAATCATGGCGCAATCAGTACGGATTATCGCACAACAATTTGTCATGGGTGAAACCATAGAAAAGGCGATTGATCGTGCGCAAGAGGTTGAATCAAAAGGGTATCGTTATTCGTACGATATGCTCGGCGAATCGGCTAAAACAATGGTCGATGCTGATCGCTATTTTCAAAACTACAAAGCGGCTTGTATTGACATTGGAACCCGCGCCATTCAAACAGAAAGCATTTTTGAAAAACCTAGCCTATCCGTTAAACTTTCTGCTCTTCATCCACGCTATGAAATGGCAAAACGCGCACGTGTATTAACAGAATTAACGCCGCGTATCCTTGAACTTGCGCAGCTTGCCAAAACGCAAAATATCGGGCTTACGCTTGATGCGGAGGAGTCGGAACGTCTTACGCTATCCCTTGAGATTTTTCATAATGTTTACAACGACCCAGCCCTTGATCAATGGGAAGGCTTGGGACTTGCCATTCAAGCCTATCAAAAGCGTGCATCTTATGTCGCACGATGGCTCATTGCACTGGCACGCCACAGAAAACGCCGTATTATCGTCCGACTTGTCAAAGGCGCCTATTGGGATTCAGAAATCAAACGGACGCAGGTCAATGGTTTATCAGATTATAGTGTTTTCACCCAAAAACATCACACAGATACATCGTATCTTGCCGTTGGCAAAATGCTACTGCAGGCAACCGATGCCATTTATCCGCAATTCGCCACCCATAATGCCTTTACTGTTTCAGCCATTACGTCAATTGCAGCAAACGATAATATTACCGATTTTGAATTTCAACGCCTTCATGGCATGGGCGAAGCCCTTTATGAACAAGTTACCGAACATACTGATGCGCACATCCAACGCCCAGGCCGCATCTATGCGCCTGTTGGTAATTACCGTGATTTGCTTGCCTACCTTGTGCGACGTCTTCTTGAAAATGGCGCCAATTCATCATTTGTTCATCAAATTCACGATCACACGCATTCAATTGAACAGCTGATTGATGACCCTGTACAAAAAACGATTAATGATGGAGGAAAAAAACATCCAAACATCCCTCTTCCCGCCCATATCTACAAAGAATCACGTGAAAATTCCGCTGGCATTGACCTTCATTCTGAACTTGAACTTGCGTCGCTTAATCAGTTTATTCATCCCACCTTTGACTCACACAGCGACACCCCTTTAACCGACAATGGAACGCTTCATCGGATTGTTGACATTAGTCATTCACATACCGAATCATGGGCAAAAACAACGGTGGAGGAACGTGCACGTATTATCTATCACCTAGGCGATCTAATCCAACAAAGCACCCCTGCACTATTGAATGCGCTTGTCCACGAAGCAGGCAAAACACTACCTGATGCTATTGGTGAAATTCGCGAAGCCGTTGATTTTTGTTATTATTACGCAGCTAATGCCCTTAAATTACAAGCAACACCAACGCAACTACCCAGCCCAACAGGCGAACTTAATCTTTTCAGCTATCATCCACGGGGGGTATTCGTTAGCATTAGCCCATGGAATTTCCCCCTCGCTATTTTTATAGGGCAACTCTCAGCAGCCCTTGTGACGGGAAATTGTGTTATCGCTAAATCAGCCATGCAAACCCATACCATTGCTAAAATAGCGATCGATATCGCTTATGCAGCAGGCGTCCCAGCAGGCGTTCTTCAGCTTGTTCACACCTCTGGTCAAAACGTATCAGATGTTATTTTAACACACCCAAGCATTTCAGGCGTTGTGTTTACAGGATCAACCGAAACCGCACGTCAAATTAATCAAACACTTGCCAATCGGGCGGGCGCTATTCTCCCTTTAATTGCAGAAACAGGCGGCATTAACGCCATGATTGTTGATTCATCCGCATTGGCTGAGCAAGTCGTACCTGACATTATAACATCCGCCTTTCAATCAGCGGGGCAACGATGTTCGGCTCTTCGGCTTCTCTGCCTGCAAGAAGACATTGCTGACTCTATTCTTGATATGTTAATGGGCGCCATCGATGAACTTAAAATTGGCATACCTTATGAACTATCAACCGATATTGGCGCTGTTATTGACACACATGCGCAAAAAAGTCTATTGGCTTATTGCGAATCATTGATTAATCAGCCTGAACGCGCACGTTTGCTTTATAAATATGACGTAGCAAAAATACAAACCTCTACTACGCATCCATTTGTCCCCCCTCATATTTTTCAGGTTGGACGTGTTTCAGATGTAACACACGAAGTCTTTGGTCCCATACTTCATGTTGTGCGCTATCGCGGTGAATATCTTGATCAGGTTATAAAAGACATTAATGCACTTGGGTATGGATTAACCCTAGGTCTTCATACGCGCTTGGAATCCACGATGCAAATGGTTGCAAATCGCATCAATGCAGGTAATATGTATGTTAATCGAAGCATGATTGGCGCCGTTGTTGGCGTGCAACCGTTTGGTGGTGAAGGAATGTCTGGCACAGGCTTTAAAGCTGGTGGTCAAAATTATCTTCTCAAATTCGTACATGAACGTGTTTACACACAAGACACAACTGCGGCTGGTGGTAATGCATCATTATTGACAAGCCTTTAAACTGAGTCGGTAAATCGGTTCAAGATTGCATTCTGGTCGATCTTAAACTTTTTGGATAATTTTTTATGAAATACATACCCCCCCCAATGATGCCTGCCGTTTGGCTAATTGTTCTTATTATTGGCGTACCGCAACTTTCAGAAACCGTGTACACACCATCATTACCAGATATTGCACGTGCACTTATGTGCAGCGAATCGATGGTTGAATATACATTGACAATCTATCTTGTTGGTTTTTCAGTCGGTGTTTTCTTTTGGGGAATGCTGTCAGATCGTATAGGGCGGAAACCATGCGTACTTGGCGGGATTGCACTTTTCATCATGGGATGCATCGGATGTTATTGTTCAACATCGATTACACAACTGATGATAAACCGTTTTATTCAGGCCTTAGGGGGCAGCATTGGTAGCGTTGTTACACAAGCCATTACCCGAGATGCCTTTCAAGGAACCGCCCTCAACAAAGTTTATTCAACCATTGGAAGCGCCATGTGTGTTTTTCCTGCCATAGGCCCTGTCATTGGCGGGCAGATTGCTGAACATTTTGGCTGGTCAGCTATTTTCCTGGTACTTATTGCCATATCAGCATTAATCGGTATTATCTCCGCATTTAGACTGCCAGAAACACATCACCCCGAAAATCGTCAATCTGTCTCCATCTTAAATGTTATTGCAACACTATCACGCGATAAACATGTCATTGGTGCTGGGCTTATTGTAGGAATTTGCAATGGAATGTATTTCAGCTATTTTGCAGAGGGGTCATTTTACCTCATCAAAATGTTAGGACTAACCCCCAGCCAATACGGCTATAGCTTTATTGCGATTGCCATTGCCTCTATGATTGGCGGCATCACCTCTGCACGGCTTAATGGGCGTTACACAGCGCATACACTTATGAAATTAAGCAACTACGTTATTTTGATTGGTAATTTAGTGTTTGTTTTATGTGTTGCGCTTCATTATATCAGTCCTATATCGCCTATAATTCTAATTATAATGACAATTATTACACAAATGATTACAGGTTTTGGAATGTGTAGTTCAACCAGCAATGCGCTGGCAATCGCCCTTGTGAATTACAAATGGTGCACGGGAACGGCATCCAGCCTCTTTGGGTCGTTTTATTACTGCACTGTATCGCTTGTCACGCTCGGCATGGGGACGCTTCATAATGGCACATTGCTGCCTATGCCACTCTATTTTGCGATATTAAGTTTACTGCTATTATTCGTTCAAAAAATGGTAAAAAAGAATCCATAACAATAAAAACTTTTGTAAGACGTATTATTTACTTCATGTTAATAATTTTCAAGTTATCATTTAACAATAATTGTGGTAAAACTGAATGTTATACGAACTCAATGAATTTAAAAAAGCAGCAATGCTTCCTGCCCATTTATGGAGCGAGGCCGCTGGTCTGTTTTTAAATGTCATCCCCAAAGAACAAAGCCCATTCGGGCGCGCCCTTGTCGCAGGAAATGAACTTCTCGAGCGAAACACACGGCATTACATAAAGCCTGAATTTGGCATTCATCAGGCAACAATCAAGGTAAATGGTCGCATTAAAAAAATCACAATAACCGAAGAAACTGTTTTTGATCGCCCTTTTTGCAATCTGCTCTATTTTAAACGAACCAACAATAAAACAAATTTTAGCAAAAATGACCCAAATATTCTCATTGTTGCCCCCTTATCAGGGCACCACGCAACCTTATTACGGGACACAGTTCGTACGCTTTTGCCCGACCACAATGTATGGATCACTGATTGGAAAGATGCACGTACCATCCCACTTGTTGACGGTCCTTTTTCACTTGATCACTACGTCGATTTATTACTTGATTTTTTGTCTTATTTTCAAGGAAACGTGCACATCATGGCTGTGTGCCAACCCGTTGTACCTGTTTTGATGGCCACATCTTATCTTAGCATGATTGATTCCCCCTACCAGCCACGATCCATGATCCTTATGGGTGGCCCTGTTGATGCACGCATCAATCCAGGCGCTGTTAATTTATTTGCGCAAGAGCACAGCATGGAATGGTTTGAGCGCAACATTATCACCAAAATTCCTAGTTATTATCCAGGTGCCATGCGACCTGTTTGTCCTGGATTTATTATGTTGAACGGTTTTATGGCACTTAATATTGAACGTCATCAAGAAGCATCCGCGGGTCTTTTTAAACACCTCGTTCAAGGCGATATGGAAACAGTAGAGGCTCACCGCACCTTTTATAATGAATATCGTGCCGTTATGGATGTGCCTGCTGAATATTTTCTACAAAGTGTGGATCGTGTTTTTAAGAAATTTGACTTGCCTTTAGGGCGCATGACTTTTCGTGGGCATCCGATTAACCCTGCCTTTATTCGAAAAACAGCGCTTTTCACCATCGAAGGGGAACGTGACGATATTTCATGCCCTGGGCAAACATATGCCGCCCATCGTTTATGTGAAAGTTTATCATCGCATCAACGCGATCACTATGTACAATCGAACGTTGGACATTACGGAATTTTTAATGGCAAACGGTGGCGTGAAGAAATAAAACCACGCATTGCCACATTTGTTCAAAAATTTAATTAAAATACTATTTCTCAGATACTTAATTTGTTGATTCTATTCTTTAAGAATTCCCAATAATCCAATAATTCTTTTGATTGGTTATAGACAGCATTTAAATCCACACTTAATTTTTCCAAATGATCAGGGTATTCATGCGCAATTGCATTTCGTGTTTGTCTTAAATTTATCCAAAAAGTGGCATCCAAAATAAAACCAAATTTTTCAAATAAATTTAAAATATCGATAAAAGTTTTATCCCGAACATCTTCTCCCGAATGCATTAAAACCAAAGGAAAAATTTTTTGCCCGAGCGTATCTTGTAATTTTGCAAAACGACTCGTTACCACCTCAAGAAAAGCAGCATCAATTTCATTAAGATTTAATAGATGATCTTTCGTAAAAGGGACAAGGTGAATCGTTTTTAAAAGGGCTGATTGCAAACGATTTGCATGAATATCACACACCTGCATATATGATTTTAAAATATTTACGTTCATACAAGTTGTACCCCTTCTTCACGCGCAATTTTATAAATTAAGTGCGCCCCTGAATTATTGTTAATAACAATATCAATTCTTTGATCACCTAATTTTGATATAATTTGGATAAAGAGTTTATGTTTTGCATCGATTGCTTTCTCTAAAGGCTGCATCGTTGTCTCAATATACAAATCAATATCCCCACCTTTTTTAGACAAATCTGCACGTGATCCAAATAACCATATGTGATC
>CANKZX010000042.1 GCA_947488275.1 Alphaproteobacteria bacterium
CAGAGCTTGAACAAGCCGAAGCCCATGTTGCGGTTGCGAAAGTAAAACTAGAAAAGACGGTTATTGTCGCGCCATTTACAGGGCATATTGGTTTAATGGAAGTAAATGTGGGATCGTATGTACAGACGGGTACTGAACTGGTAACACTCGTCCAAACCAACCCCATGAAAATTGATTTTAAAGTACCTGAAAAATTTGTGCACGAAGTAGGGGCAGGCCAAACAGCTGAAGTACGAATTGATGCCTTTAAAGACAAAGTATTTACAGCTTTTATAGAAGCCATTGATTCAAAAGTTGACTCAGACAGCCATAGCTTAGCCATTCGTGGTTCTGTTAACAATGAAACGAACGAGCTATATTCAGGATTATTTACCAACATCAGCTTGATTATTGGTGAACGTGGCAACACAATGATGGTTGATGAATCGGCTATTATTCGTGATGGCGCCTTAGAAAAAGTTTGGGTTATCGAAAAAGGAAAAGCCAAAGAAAAAGGCGTAAAAACAGGTGTTCGTGAAAAGAACATGGTTGAAATCGTTGCAGGTCTCACACCGAATGAATTGATTGTGACATCGGGTCATGCACGTTTGCAAAATGGTGTGCGTGTGAAAGTTTTAAATGACAAAGCTGAAATAGCAAAGCGCGAAGCCGCAAAAAAAGCGGCGGCTGAAAAAGCGCTTGCTGAGCGTTTGAAAGGGTCGGTGCCAAAGGATGCAACACAAAAAGACACTGTGAAAGATGAGACCGCAAAAGATGCTGTAACAAAACCAGTTGAACCTACAAAAGAATCAGCGACACAGCCTACGAAAGAAACCGCAAACGCTGATCATACAAAAGATACACCAAAGAAAGATGAACCAAAATCAGGTTCTGAAATGACGGACAAAAAGGCAGCGGAGACAATGCCAGTTACTGCTAATTCTGGGACAGCACCAACTACAACTGGCTCTGGGGGAATAGCACCAGATGCAACCGTCCCCGCCCCTGAAACACAATCTTCGCAAAAAAAGCAATGAGGCAATAGTTTATGAAAATTTCCGATATTTGCATTCGACGTCCTGTCCTTGCGTGGGTTTTAACATTAATTGTTATTCTCGTAGGTATTGTTGGGTTTACGCGCCTTCCTGTTCAAAAATTACCAAACATTGAAAGTGTGTTTTTAACCATTGAAACACACATGTCGGGTGCGGGACCAGATATTATTGAAGCACAGATTACCCGTATTATTGAAGAAAGTATTTCAGGCGTCGAAGGGATTGAGGCTGTCAGCTCCGTCAGTCAACCTGAAGAAAGCAAGATTCTTGTCGAATTCCGTCCTGGGCGTGGAATGGACAATGCGGTTAATGATATTCGTGACCGATTAGCACGATGCCGCGACCAATTACCGCAAGATGGTAGTATTACAGAGCCTGTCATTGTACGAAATCGTGCCGACGAACGACCGATTATTGCATTGGCTCTTACCAGTGACAAAGCCAAACCAAGCGAGTTATTTGACTACGCTGAAAATGAAATAAAAAAAGACCTTGAATCAATTCCAGGTGTTGCCCGTGTTGAAACATTGGGCGCGTCTAAATATGTAATGAAGATTGATCTTGACCCCATTCGCATGTCTGGTCACCGCGTTAATGTGTATGAAGTCTACACGGCATTAAAAAGTCAAAATCAAGAAAGACCTGCGGGTCGTATTGTCAGCAAGAATCGCCAATACAACATTACAACGGTTGCGAATCTTGAAAAACCAGAAGAATTTAACGAAGTAATCGTTCGTCAAGAAAATCAACGTCTTATTCGCATCAAAGATATTGGTCGCGCCTATATTGAAGCCGACGATAAACGTACACGCACACGCTTTAATGGCGATGAAGGAATTGAACTTTCAGTCAGCAAGCAATCAAATGCAAACCCGTTAGAGGTTGCCAGCGCCGTTAAAAAGGCAATGCTTGATGTACAAAAACATCTTCCCGAAGGTTACAAAATTGCTGTTGCAACAGACACAACAAAGTTTATAGAAAAGAGCATTAAAAACGTTTATTGGTCAATTGCCGAATCAACAATCTTGGTTATCCTGGTTGTATTGATCTTTTTACGATCGGCACGCGCGTCAATTATTCCCCTTATTACCATTCCTGTTTCAATTCTTGGTGTGTGCTTTTTGATGTATCTTATTGGGTTTAGCATTAATAATTTCACCTTGTTTGCGATGGTTCTGGCGATTGGATTGGTCGTGGATGACGCGATTGTTGTGCTGGAAAATATTCACCGTCACATTGAAAATGGTGCTTCCCCTTATCAAGCTGCTTTCAAAGGAATGCGGGAGGTTGGTTTTTCCGTTATCGCCATGACATTAACCCTGGTTGCAGTTTATGCACCAATCCCATTGGGCAGTGGTAAAATGGCAAAGTTTTTCACTGAATTTGCCATTACATTAGCAGGGTCTGTTCTTATATCAGGCTTTATCGCACTGACGTTGTCACCGATGATGTGTTCTCGTTTACTTTCAAGTCATGGAGCAAATGGTGCACATTCTAACGGGCTATCTGACGGCACGATATCTCTTTGGAATAAAATAAAATCGTATATACGATCGGATATATGGCTTGATAAGCTGGAAACATTTTATGAGAACTTATTGATAAAATCACTTGCACACCGTATGCATATATTGGGGGTAGCATTTGCAACATCATTACTAGGTATTTGGGTATGCGTATTTTTACGATTTGAATATTTTCCACCTGAAGATACACGATCCATTTTCATTGATGTATCCGCATCGCAATCAGCAACACTTGAATACACAGAACGCCATATTAATGATGTTGATAAAATTTTAGCGTCCTATCCTGAAATTGAACGACGAATTAGCAGTATCAATAATCCAACAGCAACAATTAATGCTGAATTGACCGATACAAAGACATCTTTGTTTCAATCACTTATTGCATTCATTCTGCCACATAAGCGAACAACAGATGAAATTATTGCCGATTTACGTAAAAAGTTTGAAGTCGTAACAGGGCTTGATCTTAAAATTCGAACAGGCGGCACATCTGAAACGAATAGCGTTGAATTTGTCATTCGCGGTAATAAAACGCAAAATGAATTAAAAGACCTCACATCATTAATGGTACAAGCACTCTATCAAAGCGGAATCGTGCAAGGTGTCCGTGCCGCCAGCAATAATGATAACGAAGATTATATCGTAACCTTACAACGTGATAAGATTTCTAATATTAAAAAGGAACCAAAAGACGTCGCGGATACAATTGAATTCTTGATCAAAGGACATAAGGCTGGCGAATTCAAACGTGATAACAAAAAATATGACGTTCGCTTGCAAGTCGCTGATGAATTCAAGCAAACTCCAGATGATATCTTAAAGCTATTTATGCGCGCAGGCACTGAAAAAGCGCCAACATTAATTCCATTTTCCGAACTTGTTTCTGTTGATGCACGCACAGGTCCCCATGAAATTCATCGTTACAATCGCACACGTTCATCCGCTATTTCAATCGCATTAAAGCCTGGCAATACGGTTGGCGATGGGGTTAGTATGGTTGAAAACGTTGCAAAAGAAACGATGCCAAACGATGCGCGTGTTGATTTCACGGGAGAAACTAAAAAGTTTATCACGGAAAGCAAATCAATGATTTTGGTCTTCACACTTGCTTTATGTTTCATTTACCTCGTAATGGCAGCACAGTTTGAAAGTTGGCGTGATCCATTTATTATTTTCTTTAGTGTCCCTTTATCACTTGTTGGTGGTATTTTTGCCCTTAGCGAGATGGACCAAGGAACACTCAATCTCTATTCATTTATTGGATTTGTGACATTAGTCGGTCTCATTACAAAGCATGGTATTTTGATTGTGGATTTCGCCAATCGCCTGCGTGACAGTGGCAACAACATCCATGATGCGGTTGTAAAGGCGGCACGTCAACGTCTACGCCCTATTTTAATGACTACTTGTGCCATGGTTTTAGGCGCTGTTCCGCTCATGTTTGGTGGTATTGGCAATGAAAGCAGACGTCAATTGGGTTCCGTTATTATCGGCGGAATGACCCTTGGAACATTATTTACCATCTTTGTTGTTCCCGTTGTATACACCTATTTGACGTCACGCAAACGAGATTCAAAACATAATAAAATGAACCATATGAATGAAATAGCGTTTGATCAGACATCTTAAATACGTTTGATCTTAAACATGTTTGATGCATGCTTTTGCATAAAGGATCCTTATAAAAGGAAAAAGTTTCTATACCTAACGAACATGAAGATGCCTATTTTCTGCCATGGTGAGTCTGCATTACCTATGTATACTCAGCACCGATGATTTTTAGCCATTCTGCCGTCATAGCGAACCTGCGTGGCAGGTGTGGCTATCCAGAAAAACAAACATTTTCGACACAACAGGCATTTCTGACGCAACAGGCATTTCCGTAATAACAGCCACTGGATCACCACAAAAGCCTTCGGCTTTTTCGTGATGACTTTTCGTGATGACGAGGGGTGATAAAATTATCTTTTGCTGAAAATCATCGGTGTTGGGTATAGTCATCCAATAATTATTACAACAAAAATGCCTGTTTCTCTGGAAAGCCACAGCGTTGCTCGCTATGATGACAGCATTAATAAAAACAGGTATTTTTATTTCTGATGGGTACGGTACATATGATAAAAAAAGTCACGCAAGGGAAACCTAATTGAATCCAAATCGCCTGACGTTTAACACTTGGAATGCATTAACCCCTCATTGGTTTGATGGTTTAGTAGAACGCGCATCCCTTATTCGTCGGTCATTTGATACCCCTATTTTGGTGCATCCTACGTTTCTACCACCCCCCCCTTCTGGGCGTTTATCTATTCTTTTAAATGAACATTCACCATCATCCCACCTTTCACATACACCAATTCCTATTCATTCCCTTCATGATTTAGAGACGCTTTGTCTTCACACACATAACGTTTCTTCCCCTACCCCGACCAACATCACGCAACATGACCTTATTTTGTTGAGTCCTTTTTTACAGTGGACACGTGATGTTCCTGGTATGCTGGTTCAAATTTACCAAAGCCTTGCTGAAGGTGGTTTTTTCGTGGGCTGTTTTTTTGGACAAGACACGCTATGTGAATTTAAACACGTATGCGCCGATCTTGATATTCACCATCATGGCGGTCTTTGCCAACGATTTTTACCTATGATCCACACAAAGGATGCTGGCGCCCTTTTGCAACGTGCTGGCTTTTCCTGCCCGACAGCAGATATTGAACATTTAACCTATCATATACCTCATGTAAACGACTTAATTCACGCCTTACGCAATAGTGGATTTAACCACACTCTCATAAGAACTCATCCTTCGCTCCCTCGAACATTTTTAACTGATGCAAACAAAATCTATCAATCCTACTATGCCAATACCCATGGTTTGCCCGTTTCAATTGACCTTATCTTCATATGTGGCTGGAAACAAACACATCAAATCACCTTTAAAAAACAACGCACTACGCCCTGCACAACTTAATCAAATGGATACAAATAATGGATAGCGCAATGCCCAATAACATAGCTCCTATTAACACAACCCCCGATGATAACGCTGCCAAAAATCATGAACAGATTCTCATCTATTGGTCTGTTATTGAAACACTGAATCCACAACCAATCCCTAAAATCACTCAATCATCCCATGATGAAAAAGTGTATAGCATTCAAAATACATATGACGCGCTCCCTTGGCATGCGAC
Source organism: Alphaproteobacteria bacterium (assembly GCA_947488275.1). GTDB lineage: Bacteria > Pseudomonadota > Alphaproteobacteria > Paracaedibacterales > CAIOTO01 > CAIOTO01. The sequence goes on from CANKZX010000042.1 coordinate 5,755, forward strand.
ACATCCACACCAAGCCATTCGTATTGGTGACAAACAAAAATGGGTCTATACCGTATACGGCGGCAATGCATCGCTTCAACAGTCAATTCAGATGATTCACGACTTACTTCCCAAAGATAATAGTAAGATTTTCAATAGCACGAATGATGCCTACTGCCTGTTTAGCCTAAACATTGATACATACGGTCGTATGATCGATGATTCCCTTACCCTATCGTCGTTTGCGTGGGCGATTGGTCAATTTGAACGACATAAAACAGATGCTTATAAAAATCTTGGTCAATTTTTAGAGGCTGATGATGCCATTAAAAGTGAAATCAATACGTTCTATAAAGATGTATTCACAGAAGCCAATTTCGTGCGCAGCGACACCCGTCCATCCATCCTTGATGAACAACTCATTCAGCCTATTTTAGCGCACCAACTTTTTGGTTTATTAAATTTAGTAATTAATCAAATGAATCGCAGCGATGGAAAATCGGTAGGCACCCTTACGATTAAAGCAACCTTATTATCGGATGATCTATCTTTTTCAGAATCATCAGGTGTGACAAACAGTTTTTTCCTAAAAGATCTTCAGGATCTTCGCAAAGCCGCTACTGAACATCACTTATCAAAGGGTGCCCTACAGTTTCTCAGTCATGATATCCCTCATAAGACACGCATTGATGTACGTAAAACAGATGCCGCTTTTGTTGATGCCTTTTCGCCTCACCAGTATCCAAAAGGGTGTTGGCCGCATCATGATAATACACCACTTGTTTTTAGCCAGCAATTTGCTGTTAATTCATTTTTCCAGCAATGCGCAATTGATGATGGAATTTTTTCTGTGAACGGTCCTCCTGGCACAGGGAAAACGACATTACTTCGCGATATTATCGCTCACATTATCGTTATGCGCGCACAGGTACTTACCTCATTTAAAACGCCTCACGAGGTCTTTATCCCTGCGCCAAATACGGTTGATGGCAAAGAATCCCCAATTCATTATATCGATGACCGCCTTCATGGTTTTGAAATTGTTGTCGCATCCAGCAATAATGCCGCGGTTGAAAATATCACACTCGAAATTCCTGGTATTGATGCTGTTAATCCATCAATTTTGACGAGTATTGATTATTTCAAATCATGGGCTGAACGCCTTATTCATGAAAAAGCATGGGCCATGATTGCAACGCGCCTTGGCAATAAAAATAACCGTGATCAATTCATAAAGGATTTCTGGCTGGGTCTTGATTCGCATGAAGATTATATTAATATCAGCAAGGCAATTCATGATAAACGCGATGATGGAAAAGGGTTTGAAGGGCATCTTCGTGTTGAAAGCCTCTTGCAAACGGATTGGACTACTGAATGGTCGGTGGCGATTGATGATTTTAATCAGGCGTGCACTATGGAAAATACCCTCCGCCTTAAAAGACAGCGCTTATACGATGTCTATCGATCGAATGCGAAAGAGGCGCTGCAAATGGGCGATGATCTGTGCAAAGAATTAGATTATGATCGTGCGTATATACCTGCATTTCTGCGCAATTCAGCAAAAATGACACCAGCAGATATGACAGCGCAAGAATGTTCATCACCGTGGATGGATCCTGCATGGCAAAGTGCACGTGTTAATGTGTTTATAAAAGCACTTGCCCTACATAAAGTATTTATCATGGCAAATGCACGAACGGTTCGATTAAATCTCAAACATTTTATGCTGATGTTGGCTGGTGATACCAGTATGAGCACGGATGACTGCATGAATTTATGGGGAACGCTTTTCCTATTAATCCCAACAATTTCCACGACATTTGCCTCGTTGCCGCGATTGTTTTCGACCTTAAAAAAAGCAAGCATCGGTTGGACGCTCATTGATGAAGCTGGTCAGGCATTGCCTCAAGCAGCGATTGGGTGCCTTTGGCGATCAAAACATGCACTAATTATTGGAGATCCTCTGCAACTAGAGCCTGTGATAACCCTAAATGAAACCATACAAACACAACTTGCCCATTTTGCAGAGATTCCCCCACAATGGATACCACGTTATCATTCTGTGCAAATGATTGCAGATCGTGTGAATCAACTAGGAACACATATTAACGGAAAATGGGTTGGCGTCCCATTACGGGTTCACAGGCGCTGCGATGATATCATTTTCCGCATTGCAAATAAGATGGCATATGATCATATGATGGTGTTTGGTACACCTGATCGTACTCCATTGAATCTCCCTGAAACACAATGGATACATGTTGAATCAGACCATGCAGCGAATAATTGGGTACCTGAAGAAGGTATTGCTTTAGAGAGCCTTCTTGAACAGCTTTCTGCTTTGCACGTAAATATGGATGATGTCTTTTTAATAAGCCCTTTTACCGATGTTATTTATAATACACGAAATTTAAAAAAACGCTTTGGCATCAAAAGCGGCACTATTCATTCAGTTCAGGGCAAAGAAAATGAAATTGTTATTTTAGTTCTTGGTGGGCGTCCGCAAAATCAGGGGACACGCTGGTGGGCAACCCGTACACCTAACTTACTAAACGTTGCAATAACCCGCGCAAAACGCCGCCTTTATGTGATCGGTAATAAACGATTATGGTCGCAACACCCGCACGCGAAAATATTAGCGTGGGGACTTAAATAATAAATAGCGAAAATAAACATAGCCTACAGCATGATGAATCATAGGCTGTTAATTGACAGCGTGCTTACGCGATAATATCAGGCTGTAATATGCTATTTAATTTCAAAATTTGACTTTGAATCTGTTCTTTTTGACGACTCAGTTGATAAAAACCAAAATTTACGGCCCCTTTATTCATACGTGGCGTTGTTTTTATTTTTTGCTCAACTTGTACTTTCTCATTTTGAAATTTCTTAAGCTTTGTTTGTAGTGTTTGAAAATTTCCTGTAATAACCATCACACGTCTCCATCTTAGACATTCTATATATAAGATGGCTTTTTTTTCAAAAAAATCAAGTAGAAAAGTAAATAAAAAGTTAACAAAATCATCTTTTTTTACAGAAACCTTGATTTAGCTCAAACCACATTCATAAGTATTTATAGACAATCGACTCTGAATTAATTACATGATCCCATAACATGACACGTAACATAAGCAATGAGAGTAAGTAAATACAATTATTTTCATATTGTTTTACGAAAAGAATATGAAATTTTTTGATATTAATATTTTGTTAAGGGATTGTATGGTTATACTAAAATATATAGATGCGATAACTTGATAATAAATCGATGATTTCTAATTTTTTCACTCTATGCATTTTTGTTCTATGCCTTGTAGGCATCGAATGCCGCATAGTAAATGCTGTTGCTGCAACAGTGAATCAATCATCGACAGTTCCTATTTCAACAGCACCTGCACCTATCGCGGATCCTACAGCATCGGCAACGGCACCTGCGCCTGTTCTAACAACACCGACCACTTCGACAGTTGCTATTTCAACAGCGCCTACTCCTGTAATAGATCCAACAGCCCCTGCTCCTGTCGCATCAGCAACAGCATCTTCGACAACACCTGCGGCTGTATTAACAAATGCTTTAAATTCCTTATTTGGCGCACCAACAACATCAACGCAAACATCCACAATGCCTGCCAGCCCAACGATATCGACATCAACCCTAGCAATATCAACATTACCAACGGAAACAAATTCAACAGCAGCATCAACAGCCATAGCAAGCAGTGCGCCTGTTCCGCCCCAAACACCCCCCACACAAACACTGCCAGCTGAAACATTACCTGTGTCAACACTAACAAATGCATCTGCAACAGCATCCACAGCATCAATGACCGCACCAGTACACACGGAAACCAATCCATTAGCAACAGCACTTATTCCAACATCCAGCATGACAGCCTCTATCATTCCAACAAACGCAATAATGGCATCCGTTTCCAGCACGACAACATCGGCTGTAACAGCACCAACATCAACAATTTCAAATGAAGTAGCCTCCCTTGTCACAGGAACGGCAGCTGCACCTTCAACAAATACAATATCGACAGTAACAATGACTGTACCTGCGTCTGCGACCGTTGTAACACCACCACCAGCAACAGTAACAATGACCGTACCTGCCTCAACAATTGCTGTAACGCCGCCGCCAGCGACAGTAACAATGACTGTACCCGCTTCAACAACTGCTGTAACACCACCACCTGCGACAGTAACAATGACCGTACCTGCATCAACAACTGTTATGACACAGCCAATTCCTACATCAACATCACATACAACAACAATTTCAAATGAATTTGCGGCTCTTGCATCAGGTACAGTATCAAATTCGACAAACAGTGCGACAGTAACAATGACTGTACCCGCCTCAACAACGGCTATAACACCACCACCTGCGACAGTAACAATGACTGTACCCGCCTCAACAACGGCTGTAACACCACCACCTGCGACAGTAACAATGACCGTACCCGCCTCAACAACGGCTGTAACACCACCACCTGCGACAGTAACAATGACCGCACCTGCAACTGCGCCTGTTCCCACAACAACACTTACAACGTCATCAACGGTAACCTCTACAATAGCGACTACTTCTGCAATAACATTGGCTCCAACTTCGTCATCAACCCAAACATCAACTAATAATTCAACACTATCCACAGTACCTGCATCAGCAACAACAGCAACAGGCACAACAACGTCAATAACAACATCATCAACCGTTGATGTAAGTATTAAAGCACCTGTTGTTGATACAACATCAGCCGATGATGCAACTGAAAATACATCCACAAAATCAACAGGAGTATCTTCAGAAACATCTTCAGCCACCACAGCAACATCATCCGAATCAACAAAATCATCTGATCAACCATCGATTAAAGCACCAACCGTTGATATAACATCTGCGCCAGAACCAGCAAATCCTGCACCAACAGTCCCTGCAACGCAAGCTACAGCACCAACATCAACAAAGACCGTCGCTATTTTACCAACGCAAACGGAACCTATTGCTCAATACCCAGAAACCCCTAAAACACCAATTATGACAGCCTCTGCTATTGCGCCTATCACAACGCAATTGCCAACACCAACAACGCAAGCAACACCGACAGCCGTTATTGCCTACCCGACAGCTACGACGACTGCACCTACACAACCTGTTGTTGTGCCTATCACGGCCATTACGACACAATTACCATCCACAGCAACACAAGCAGCGGCACCACAAACACCCATCGTCACCTACCAAACACCACAACAACAATCAGCAGTTGCGTTTTATCAATCACCTGCAACACAACCGGCGGCACCAGCACCCCAAACATCGTCAGTATCACTTTCATATTATCAACCAGCCATCCCTGCGAGCACAAGCAACACTCAGGTAACACCACCCTACTACTATCAACAAGATAATACTCAGCAACAATATTACTATCCACAAACAGGCATGATCGGTCAATCACCCTATCAGCAACAATACTATTATCCACAAGCAACTGTGACAGCGCCAGCACCTGCAACAACGACTACACCTGTTAAGGTAGAAGAAAAAGTATTATCTGCTGATAATAAAGCAAGTATTCAACAAAAAGTAATGTTGGAATCATTGCAGGAGGAATCCACGCTACTCGCACTCGAGAAAGAAATGTTACAAGTTCAATTAAAAGACCAGTTAGAGGCGCAATTACGCGCGCAAAAAGAAGCATCTGTAAAACAGATGGCTATTTTATCCGCAGAAAGACAACGTATTCTTTCGGCAACACCTCCTCCGATTGTACTGCCTCCTCTTCCTCCGCTTGCACCAGTGGCACCAGCACCCGTTCCTGCAAAAAAAAAGATGACACGTATTAAGAAGAAATCAACACCCGCAATGGAGGTTTTTAACCTCGGCAATAAGAGTTCAGCTAAACGTGCAGCCGCTGATTGTGATGATCGTGGTCAAGAGGATTGCAAAAAGAGATCATCACATTGTCATTGGATGAAGGTCAAAAAAAGAAAAAGTAACCAGAAAAAGCATCGTTGTGAAATTCGATGTAGCGATATTACATCAAAGACCGTCTGTAAATATTTACCAGAGTGTGTTTACAAAAATGGCGGAAATTGTAGGAATAAATAACGCTTACTATGCCTCTTATGCTATACTAAGTGCACACACATAAAAACCAAAGCCACACCCATGATATCCGACAAGCAACTGATTAGTTTTGATTACGCCATCAAATACCTTTTGAAGGATAAGGGCGACTATGAAATTGTCGAAGGGTTCATTTCAGCGCTCCTCAAAACAAAAGGTTATAGCGCTGTTAAAATCATTGCGTTATTGGAATCCGAAAGTAATAAAGAAGACCCAAAGGACAAACGCAGCATTGCTGATTTAATTGTGGAGGATGAAAATCACCACAAATACATCATCGAAATTGAACGAAATGTGAAGAATTCGTTCATTCATAAAGCATGCTTTAACACCGCGCGATTGATTGTGGATAACTTGGCGCAACGCGAAGATTACACGCAAATTGTAAAGGTGTTTCATATTTCCTTGCTCTATTTTCCCATTGGGGACGGAGTTGGATCCGTTTATCACGGCAAAACCATCATTCATGAAATTGAATCCAATGAACGTCTTCAGGTGCACATCACCGATCCGAAAACCCATGAAGAATTTGATGCAACCGATATTTTGCCTGAATATTTTTTCATTTCGGTGCCGCAATTTAATGAACGGCTTGTCAAAGAATTAACGGAAATGGATGAATGGCTGTATGTGATGAAACACGAAAAAGTGCCCGAGAATTATCATTCTCCCTACATGCAGCAAGTATCGGATAAGCTGAGGATTCTTCGCATGACGGAGAAAGAACGCAGTGCCTATACGTTCTACATGAAGAAAGTCTA
>CANKZX010000043.1 GCA_947488275.1 Alphaproteobacteria bacterium
GCTTCTTAATATTGTTCCTGACAATGCAATTGGCGCAATGGCACAAGGATCCATTCTACAAGTTGTCTTTTTCTCTATCTTCTGCGGGATTACTATCGTCTTAATGGGTTCTAAAGCGCGTCGCATCATGATAACTGTAAAAGATTTAACAGAACTTATCTTAACGATGATTCGGATTATCATTAAACTAGCACCTATTGCGTCATTTTGTTTAATGGCATGGTGTGTTGGCACACAAGGAACAGCGATTCTATTCAGCCTTAGCAAACTCGTAATAGCTGGCATTTTTGCGTTTGTCATTCAATATTTTGTTTTTGGAGGAATTATTGCCGTTTGGGGACGTCTTTCTCCCTTTCCCTTTTATAAACATAGCCTTCAATACCAAGCAATGGCATTTTCTACCAGCAGTACAAAAGCGTCTTTACCGATTACCATGTCTGTTTGCCGCGAGAAAATGGGAATTTCCAAGCTCAGCACATCCTTTATTCTTCCCCTTGGCGCCAGTATTAATATGGATGGTCTTGCGATTTACCTTGGTTTATGCGCCCTTTGTTTTGCACAAGCCGCAGGACATCAGCTAACATATAGTGAATATGCCACCATTATGTTCACGGCAACGCTTGGCTCCATCGGTGGTGCAGGTATTCCAAGTGCCGCTATTGTGATGTTACCAATGGTTTTAGGGTCCGTAAATTTACCCCTCGAAGGCGTGGCTCTTATTGTTGGTATTGATCGCTTTATGGATACATTCCGCACAACAATTAGTATCACAGGCGATGCAGCCGTAACGTTAGTTGTTGACAGCAGCGAAGGCTTACTAGATCGCGAAAAATATTATGCGTCGTAAAATGAAAGACATACTTTTATATATATCCATCTATTACATTTATATGCATAGCAATCAAAATTAAAAAAATCATATGGGCTTTTTTAGTTATTGCATATTTTCATAAAAAACGCTATAAATTAGATATAATACCGATTTCTGTATCTAAATAACAAAATAAACAGGCGATTCATTTTTTGAATCGTCTTTTTTTTGCTATAAGCGACGACGATTTCGGATTATATTTTATCAGCTGAGCCCATAGATGTTTGATCTATGGGCTTTTTTTATGTCAAAAATAGAAAGGAATAACTATTATGTCTAAGAATTTTAAAAATGTAGTACTTTGTGGTTTTGCTATTGCAATCACGCTAACTAATGTTTGTTACACAATGGAAGATACAGATAGTCTAAGCACAATGGAAAAAGGCATGACTCATACTCAATCACAAATGCCTTTGCAACAAGAACCATTAATCGAAGAGAATGACCTTCACAGAGAAAATCAAACACCTCAAATCAATGAGATTGGCGAAAAGGAAAAAAAGAACAATCAAGAAGAAACTCCAAACGAATCTTGGGGTAGTTTCTTATGGAATACAACACAAGAAACAATCACATTACACGTAATAAAAAAATATATTTTAAAAATGGTACTATTTATTGCAGGTGCTGTGGTTACCTATGAAATTGGCAAAGCACTTGATACCGTATCATAGCCAATGCGTATTGGTGTGGGGTGGTCATCCTCACACCGACGAAATAAATTGACATTAAACGAAAATGATAGAACACTTTATGTATGCGTATTGTAACTTTGGTGATATAATTTGATTATTAAATGTTGTTCTATCTTTTTTTTGTTTATTTCAGCATCACACACCACTACTTCAGGGGCAGAAAAATATCCTTACTCTCCGTTTGCTTATCACTCCAGGCTTTTAAACATAGCACTGGCAACCGACACAGCAAGCGTCGAAGAATCCATTACCGACGCATCAATTGTACAGCTTGGCTATGCAAACCCACATTATGATAATGTTGGGATGGTCAGTAAGTATGTTCCCTCGTTTACAGACCCTGCTGAATCACTCCCCCAATCTTCAGGATCAGCTGTTTATATTGGTGATGGGCTTTGCTTAACAGCCGCACATACCTTTTTTGGTAAAAAAAATAAATTCTCTGTTTGTTTTGAGATAAAAGGAAAAAAACAAAAGAATATTCTATTGAAAGAATTATTATACACCCAGAATACCCAGAAAATAAACAGTTTGACATTGCCATGCTTGTGCTCAATCAAAACGTTAACAAACTAGACGGGCTTAAGCCTTATTACGAATTCACAGAAAATCCATATTTTGTCGAAGACGAATTATATCCTTTAACCCATATTGGTTATGGTGACAAACTTTTTTACAATGATTGGCTTCGTTTTTCAGATCAAAAACGAAGGGGTCTACGGCGATATACACGTAATTGCGATCTGAACGAATCAAATTTTGGTCTTTATTCAACACCATACAAAGGATTTAATAAAAAAGAAGGCACACGTCCCTTATTCCTTTTTGAAGCAAGAAGCCGCAGCGGAATGAGCGGAGGCGCTGTTATACATGCTATATATGGACTTGTCTCTATTCATCAGGGGCTACAGTGGGCAAAATCTACTTATTTAGGGAACATAGGTACTTTTTTTCTAAGGTGTTTACATGTTCCATGCACAATTATTAATGATTGTTTTTTTCCTTCATTTTTTTTTAATGAAACACGATTAACAAACCTCCCTAAATCACAAAGTGTCCCCCTAGGTCCCCTAAAAGATTGGATCGAAGAAAATCGGGTCGCTTATAAAGTGTAATGGATTGTACGGCTATACGGCTTTTTTTATTTGCGTTTTCATTTAACCAGGTTAAACTAATATATAAAATTTAAATTAATATAAAAGGATAAATGAATGACTTACACAATAACCCTCATCCCAGGTGATGGCATTGGTCCAGAAGTAACCACCGCAACACGTCGCATTATTGATGCAACAGGGGTTTCAATTCATTGGGAAATTTGCGAAGCAGGCGCAGCTGTTTTCAAAAAAGGACAAGCGACAGGCGTGCCACAAGAAACAATTGATTCAATTGTACGTAATAAAATTGCTCTTAAAGGTCCGCTTGAAACCCCTGTTGGGTTTGGTGAAAAAAGCGCCAATGTGACGCTTCGAAAATTATTTGAATGCTATGGGAATATACGCCCTATTCGTCAAATTCCTGGCGTTAACACACCTTATCAAGGACGCCGCATTGATTTTGTCATTGTACGTGAAAATTTAGAAGATCTTTATGCGGGCATTGAACACATGCAAACACCTGGTGTTGCCCAATGCCTTAAATTAATTTCACGCAAAGGATGCGAAAAGATTATACGCCTTGCCTTTGAATTTGCACGATCAGAGGGACGAAAAACCGTTACCTGTGCCACAAAAGCAAATATCATGAAGTTAAGCGAAGGTTTAATGAAACGTACTTTCGAAGAAATAGCAAAAGAATATTCTGATATAAATGCGGAACATATTATCGTTGATAATGCCGCGCATCAACTCGTTAAAAAACCAGAACAATTCGATGTTATTGTAACAACAAACATGAATGGTGATATTTTAAGTGATCTTGGCTCAGCACTTATTGGCGGGCTTGGGTTTGCACCTGGCGCCAATATTGGTGATGACTACGCTATTTTTGAAGCAGTTCATGGATCTGCCCCTAAATATGCGGGTAAAAATAATATCAATCCTACGGCTGTCCTAATGTCAGGTGTTATGATGCTTCGTCATTTAGGGGAATTTGACGCAGCAAATGCCATTGAGCAAGCATTGTATGTAACACTGGACATTGATGGTATTCAAACACGTGATATAAAAGGCGATGCAGGCGCAGCGTCCACCACAGCCTTTACTGATGCACTCATTAATAATCTTGGTAAATCACACCCAACATGTTTACCACGCGCCTATCATCCGTTAATCTTACCAAAAGTATCAAAGGATCCAGCTTTTGTTAAAGTCAAAACACGCCAAGTCAATGGACTCGATATCTTTTTTGAAACATCAGATGTGATTGCCAATGTTGGTGTAACACTTAAAAAAGCAGTTGAACAAACACCTGTGACGCTTAAAATGATATCAAGTCGCGGCGTAAAACTATATCCAGGAACAAACCCAACAAATGACGTTGTTGACATGATAACCGCACGCTTCATCGTTTCAAAAGCAGATCATGATCTAACAGATACTGAAATTACGGATATTATCACCAAAATTTCGCCGTACTACCGTTGGAATCATATTGAAAAACTTAACCTCTTTGATGACAAACCAGGATACACAAAATCGCACGGTGAAGATTGATATGCCTTCATCCAACAAAAAGAGTCAGTCAGACCAGAATGTTCAGTCAAAAGAAATTTCCTATCGTATTGAAAAAGATACGATGGGCGAAATTAATGTTGAAATGTCACGTTACTGGGGCGCACAAACCGAACGTTCACGTCAAAACTTTAAAATTGGCACTGAACGTATGCCAATTGATATTATTTATGGATTTGCTCACTTAAAGGCAATCGCAGCCGATGTAAACTGCGCGCTTAATCTTCTACCCAATCATTTTGCCGAAGCCATTAATAACGCAGCCACTAAAATATTAACGGGTACAATTGACGATCATTTTCCGCTTGTCGTCTGGCAAACGGGATCTGGCACACAGACAACGATGAATGTTAATGAAGTAATCGCCCATCTTGCCAATCTTGATTTAAAGGCAAAAGGGTATACAGATCTGATTCACCCAAATGACCATGTGAATAAAAGCCAATCATCAAATGATAGTTTTCCAACTGCCATGCATATTGCCGTGACACATGCCGTTCATCAGCGTTTATTCCCCGCCTTACGGCACATGCAAAATGTCCTTGAGAAAAAGGTCGCTGAATTTACTCATTTAATAAAGGTTGGTCGCACGCACTTTCAAGATGCAACACCCATTACACTGGGACAAGAATTCAGTGGGTATGCGGCACAGATACAACTGAATATTGAACGAATTCAGGCGACAATGCCCCGTGTTTATGCCCTTGCACAGGGTGGAACAGCCGTTGGTACAGGTGTGAATTGCCCAAAAGGATTTAAAGAACTTTTTTCAGAGAAATTATCTGCCCGCCTTGGGTATCCTTTTGCCCCTGCCCTTAATTTATTCGAAGCACTTGCCAGCCATGATGCCCTTGTCGAACTATCGGGTCAACTTAATGTGATCGCGACCAGTTTTATGAAAATCGCAAATGACATCCATTTCCTGGCCTCTGGTCCGCGATGTGGATTGGGAGAAATTTTCTTACCTGAAAATGAACCTGGTTCCTCAATTATGCCTGGCAAAGTAAATCCAACACAAGCAGAAGCAATGACAATGGTCTGCGCACAAGTAATGGGAAATCATACAACCATCACATTTGCAGGCAGTCAAGGGCATTTTGAATTGAATGTTTTTAAACCTGTTATTGCACTCAACATTTTACAATCCATTCATTTATTAAGTGATGTTGCCTTTAGTTTTTCAGATAATTGTTTAGTTGGCATCACAGCAAACGAGATACATCTTAACGAAAATGTCAATAAATCACTAATGCTTGTAACTGCCTTAAGCCCGATCATCGGATATGAAAAATCAGCACATGTGGCTAAATATGCTTATACCCACAATGTCACCCTTAAAAAAGCGGTGCTTGACCTTAAGTATCTAACCGAGACGCAATTCGATAAAACCGTTGACCCCAAACAGATGCTAGGATCAACTGAAGCTTAAATTAAGAAACTGTCCTTCAAATATATACATTCATATAAACAAAAATCTATTTTGATAATATCAAGTCTTTTTTTTGAGTCGACTAGTAGCACTAATCGCGATAAAAAAGACGATGGTAATAGCGAAATAGATTGGTTCCCGAAGGGGGCTATGATTGTTTTCTGAAAATAATCATAGAATAGATAGTGTAAATGTTTGAAGAACAGTCTCTAAGAAACTTTTTTAAACGCGGCTATAATTAAGCCAATAGCCGTTGCAAAAAGCCCTATCACAAAAGTTGAACTTACTGTTGCACTTAAAATCATAAAAATGATTAGCAACAAACCCGCTATAAAACAAATCCGTTGATGCACGTTTGTAAAGGGTAGTGGGCATTTAAACGCACATTTGAGTGCACAAGACGTATGCGCCTGATCAACACACGTCTGACCTGGCATTGTAATTGGATAGCCCGCATCCCCCCAGGATAAAATCCCCCCTTCGAGCGAATACATTTCCATCGATTCAGGTAAATCATCAGCGATCGCATCACACGCAAGCTGGCTTCGCTTGCCTGAACGGCATTGAAAAATAATTTTGCGCTTTCCAGTAAGAGGCAATTTATCAAACGTCACCTGCGCAAGCGGTATATGAACCGCTTTATTAATGTACCCATGCGCATATTCATTCGGTTCACGCACATCAACAAGCAAGACATCCGCATCATTCAACCATTCATGAAGGGTTTGCGCTGTAATTTCTTTCACCATAAGGAAAAACTTTCATAAAATTCAATCGTATGGCTAGCTTATCAAGTTATTATGAATAAGCACACAAACTTTTTTTACATTTTACGCAACCTTCGTTTTCCATTAACTAAATATGTGGTATAGTAGTGACAAGGTGACATACATTTGGAGAAAAATCATGATAAAAAAAGGTATATCAACGTATCCCGTATTGCCATTACGGGATATTGTCGTTTTTCCACATATGATTGTTCCTTTGTTTGTTGGACGAGAAAAATCAGTATCAGCACTTGAACAAGTCATGCAAACCAATAATAAACAAATATTATTGGTAACACAGCAAAACCCATCACAAGATAACCCTAATGCAAGTGAACTTTATCGCATTGGAACACTTGGTAATATTTTGCAATTACTAAAATTACCCGATGGCACAGTAAAAGTACTTGTTGAAGGTATTCACCGTATGAATGTGCTCGATTATAACGATTCTGATGCACATATTGTTGCAACGGCTGAACCATTGGCAGAATCCCTACAATATGATGATGAACTTGAAGCCCTCACCCGAACAGCCGTGACTGAGTTTGAGCAATATATAAAATTGAATCGTAAAATCCCACCTGATGTCCTCGTTGCTATTCATCAAATTGAAGATCCAGCAAAACTTGCGGATACCATTGCCTCATACTTCACCCTTAAAATACATGAAAAACAAGAATTACTCGAAACAGCGGATGTGAATTTGCGTCTTGAGAAAGTACTTAACTTCATCGAAGGCGAATCAACCGTTATGAACGTTGAACGTAAGATTCGCACACGTGTCAAAAAACAAATGGAAAAGACTCAACGTGAATACTACCTAAACGAGCAATTAAAAGCCATTAACAAAGAACTCAGTGATGGCGATGATGGGCGTGATGAACTTGTTGAGATTGAAAAAAAAATCAAGAATCTAAAACTTTCAAACGAAGCTAAAACACGTGCCACAAACGAACTTAAAAAATTAAAAATGATGAACCAATCATCAGCTGAGGCGACGGTTATTCGGAATTACCTTGAATGGCTTTTATCGATCCCTTGGAAGCATCGCAGCAAAATTAAAAAGGATCTTGTTGAGGCTGAGAGTATTCTTGATAATGATCATTTTGGTCTCGATAAAGTAAAAGAACGCATTTTAGAATATCTTGCCGTGCAAGCACGCGTTGGAAAAGTCAAAAGTCAGATTTTATGCCTCGTTGGACCACCTGGTGTTGGCAAAACATCTCTCGGTAAATCCATTGCTCATGCGACGGGACGTCAATTTGTCCGTATATCATTGGGCGGCGTCCGTGATGAATCTGAAATTCGTGGGCACAGACGCACTTATATTGGGTCGATGCCAGGAAAAATCGTACAAGGCATGAAAAAGGCGAAAGTATCAAACCCACTTTTCCTTCTTGATGAAATTGATAAACTTGGCAGTGATTGGCGCGGCGATCCATCGTCAGCATTGCTTGAAGTGCTTGACCCTGAACAAAATGCAACATTCAACGATCATTATCTTGAAGTTGATTATGATCTATCCGATGTGATGTTTGTGACAACGGCTAATTCACTCAACATGCCGCAACCCCTTCTTGATCGTATGGAAATCATCCGATTATCAGGATATACAGAACTTGAAAAGCTTGAAATTGCAAAACAACACTTACTTGATAAACAACGAAAACTACATGGTTTAAAAGAAGAAGAATTTATTGTTGATGAAGCCGTTTTATTGCAACTGATTCGTCGCTACACACGTGAAGCTGGCGTTCGAAATCTTGAACGACAAATCGCTAATTTAGCACGAAAAGCGATTCGTGAAATTCTAAAAACACAAATCACGATGGTTCATATTACTGTTGATAATCTTGAAAAATACGCATCTACACCAAAATTTACCTATGGTGAAATTGAGGAAACAGATCTTGTTGGTGTCACAACAGGACTTGCCTGGACAGAAGTCGGCGGCGAGATTTTATCAATTGAAACCGTTATTATTCCTGGAAAAGGGCATACCCGTATTACTGGTAAATTGGGTGATGTCATGCAAGAATCAGCCCAGGCAGCCTTAAGTTATGTCAGATCACGTGCGCATCAATTTGGTCTTCGTGCCTCCATTTTTGAAAAACGTGATGTTCATATTCACGTCCCTGAAGGCGGCACACCAAAGGACGGTCCATCGGCAGGTATTACACTTTGCACGTCCCTTGTATCAGCATTTACAGGCATTCCTGTTCGAAAAGATGTCGCAATGACAGGTGAAGTAACCCTTCGTGGACGTGTCCTTCAAATTGGTGGACTGAAAGAAAAATTATTAGCAGCTCATCGCGGTGGTATTAAAACGGTTATCATTCCATATGAAAATAAAAAAGACTTACCAGAAATCCCTGACACGGTGAAAGGAAATCTAACAATTATCCCCGTTAAGACAGTTGATGAGGTTTTAAAAATTGCGCTTACCCATTACCCAAGCGGCATATCACTCATGGAATCGGATGATCTCGACATATCACTAAAAAATGTGGATATTATTGCTAAAAATCCAAATGAGATTCATACGATTATGTAGGAATTCTCTTTTTTCTCGCGGAGTAAGGCGCCAACCCCGCGAGATAGTAACAATACAATGATTTGAACGGCTTATACTGAACACTGATGTTTTTTATAGAAAGTAATTCTTTATTACCCACCATCATCACGCGTTTTATTAAGCAAACGTGTTAGTCTATACCCAACACCGATCATTTTCAGCAGAAGATAATTTTATCATCCCTCGTCATTCAGAAATGCCTGTTTTTTTACTGAAATGGTCATACCAGCTTA
This sequence comes from Alphaproteobacteria bacterium, assembly GCA_947488275.1. GTDB lineage: Bacteria > Pseudomonadota > Alphaproteobacteria > Paracaedibacterales > CAIOTO01 > CAIOTO01. Next base: position 9,246 of record CANKZX010000043.1, read on the forward strand.
CGCGGGTTCGCCATTAATGAAGAAAGTGCGTAAAATCATCGGTGTTGAGCATAGAATCAACTCTATTTCCTCTCAAAAATACCAATTACCTCAATATGGGGTGACCAAGCAAATTGATCAACACCATGGACTTTCTTAAGCGTGAAATTCCCATCTGTTAAAATGCGGGCATCACGTGCAAATGTTTCAGGGTTGCACGATACGTAAATAATTTGTTTTGCGTTTGAGGTTGCCATAAACTGACTTTGCGCCTCCGCACCAGCGCGCGGTGGATCAATGACCAACACATCAAAACGTGAAAGTTCATCTCTCGTCAATGGATTTGCAAACAAGTCACGAAGATGCAAATGAATCGAATGCCTTGCATTCGAAGACGCTGTTTGTAATGCACTAAGTGCCGCACGATCAAACTCATAGCCAAAAACAGGCGCCCGCGTTGCAAGGGGGAGACTAAGCGTACCACGCCCACAAAATAAATCTGCAATATGCATTACATCAGGCAATAACTCAGCTAACACATAATCAGCTAAATGCTGATCAGCCTCAACCGTTGCTTGCAAAAAACTATACGCATCAATGGCAACATTAATACCACTAAATTGCACAACAGGATTCGCACGTTGATAAATGACATCATAGGTTTTGCGATAACGGAAGGTAAATCTAGCCACATCCATTGATTCAGCAAACGATTTTAAGGCAGCCCGTTTTTCATCATCTAAAATTGCAACCCCTTGCACTTCTAAACTGACATCCACACCTACATGACTGAGAGTAAAAAAAAGTTTGGCTTTTTGAAAAGGCTCCAGCACCACTAACAACGCTTCACGCAAAGGTGCAAGCAGACGCGTTAAGACAGGATCCATTGTATGGCATTCAAACACATTAATAATTTGGTGTGATCGAAAACGATGAAACCCAAGAAAAATATCATCACCCTTCCGTATGGCATCCAAATTTGCACGGCGGCGTTTACCAAAGGGCAAAACTGTAATTCCATCAACCACATACGGATCAAGTCCATGCCGATTCAGAGCATTTGTAATTTGTGCCTGTTTAAACTCACGGTACATCGATGGACTCATATGTTGCAACATGCACCCGCCGCACTGCATGAAATGTTTACACAACGGTTCAATACGATCGTGATTTGTTGTTAAACGCTCCACCGCCCAATATTTCTTTTTCTTTTTAAATGTATGACATTCAAATTTAATTTTCTCACCAGGCAGCACAAACGGAATATGAATATTCTTTCCATCATCATCAAAAGCAATACCTTCACCATCACTGTTCAGACTAAAAACTGTTGTTTGACCATTTGTTATATTCATGCTTTGCGCCTTATCAATCCTGTGGTTATAATAGGGGTATAATTTAGATCATTCATTCTTACCATACAAATTTTATGTTGTCTCTTTCTCTTTCCCATGTATATGGTAATAACACTGTTTTGCGGGATATTAACCTTACGTTTCCAAAAGGATCCTTTACCGCTCTTGTTGGTCCAAATGGGGCGGGGAAAAGCACACTCCTTAAACTATGCGCAAATGTGATCAAACCATCACATGGGCAAATTACATTTAATCGCACAGCAAAACGTGCGTATCTGCCGCAACATAACCATCTTGACCGCCATTTCCCCCTTAATGTACGTGATGTAGCAGCTATGGGGTTCTGGCCAAAAATAGGGTTATACCAAAAGCTATCAACACATGACTTAGATCATCTACATCATGCACTTGCTATTGTTGGTCTTAATGGTTTTGAAAAACACCCCATCAGCGTATTAAGTGGAGGACAATTTCAACGCCTGCTCTTTGCGCGTCTTTGGCTGCAAGAAGCTGACCTTCTTATTCTCGATGAACCTTTTTCAGCAATCGATCAACCAACAACAGAAGATCTACTCGCTCTACTCCAACAATGGCATCAGGCAGGAAAAACTATTCTCACTGTTATTCACCAACTGAAATTGGTCGAAATGTATATTCCAAAGACTGTTATTTTAAATCATTCTGTTATTATTGAAGGCGATAGTAAAATCATTTTAAATGACGCTGATATCATTCGAAAGGCCTATACTGAACTATGATTGATATGTTAAATAGCCTTTTTATCAGCCCAATTACTGATTATATTTTTATGCAACGTGCACTTAGTGCGTGTATCGTTTTATCGATCATTTGTCCTATTTTGGGTGTCGTACTCCTCCTCAAACGAATGAGTCTTATGGGCGAAGCCCTATCGCATGGCATTCTACCAGGTATTGCTATCGCCTTTTTTATATGGGGAATATGGCTGCCAGGCTTTACAATTGGTGGAATTATAGCAGGTCTTATCATTGCTGGACTTAGTGTATTTGTAAGTCAAAAAACCAATCTCCCTCAAGATGCGAGTTTTAGTGGTTTTTATTTAATGGCGCTGGCGCTTGGTGTTTTGCTGGTTTCAAAAGCTGGCGGCGCCATGAATATTATGCATTTACTTTTTGGTTCAGTTCTTGGCGTGAACATGCCAACGCTTTTAACCATTGCTGCACTCTCATTACTGTCTGGGATCATGCTCCGTATTATATTTAGACCTCTCGTTTATCAATGTTTTGACCCATTGTTTATGCAATCGGTGGGCTGCGGCAGCAATCGTTATACAGTCATTTTCGTTGCACTTGTCGTCATAAATCTTGTATCAGCCTGTCAAGCCCTTGGTACACTCATGGCACTAGGTTTAATGATGATCCCAGCTATTACAGCACGTCTTTTATGCCAAAATTTAAAAAATACACTCATCGTTTCCGTCATAATATCACTAATATCGAGCTATTTTGGACTACTGATATCCTATCATGTGGCCTTACCGACTGGACCAACCATTATTCTCGCTACATCGTTCTTTTATTGTGTAACCTTGATTCTCAGATTCATAAACATCCAAACAATTAAGTATTCCTGCAAACAATAAAATTCAAAAGCAGCATACAAAAAAGATATAATATCTACGTTAAAGCTGACACCTTTAACCGAGCCAATTCAACGGCATCTAACCCAGTGCAAGTCATAATAGTTTGATCATCGATTCCAACTCCTAGCATTTTCAAAGCAACCTCAGCCCGTCCTTGAGCAATCCCCCTAGCCATCCCTTGTGTTTCCGCATCAACGGTTCGGGTTTTATCTGTACGAACGGCATCCCAATAGCTTTCATAGGCATCAAGTTCTCCACGGGTATAAGCAGCCTCTTGGGCAAGTTCCATCGCCTCGCACAACTCAGGCACAGCCGTAAATTCCGACGGTGCCTCTTTCATGCCAGCCAGTTCATTTAAAAAACGAAGCCATAAAATACCTAATTTCTTTTCCC
>CANKZX010000044.1 GCA_947488275.1 Alphaproteobacteria bacterium
ATCAATGGATCGATTGCTTTTTCTGATGGATTTTTAAATGTAATTACATTATCTTTTGACATGGCGTATCTCCTAATTTAGCTTTTTTCAAAAATTAGAATACGCCACTTGATTCCTTTCCTTCAAACACAACTTTCAAGCATAGCTCCAACACAGGTGCATTGTATGGATACTCACGAAAGACAAACTCTAACAAGTCTTTCGAACCTACGTGACACAAAAGCATTAGAATTTGGTGAACCAGATCATGCACAAAGCATGCAACTTTATACTGTGGAATATCCCAATTTACATTTAAACGGTATTGCTGATGACCTAGACAGTAATGCTAAGGGAGCTTTTTTTATTAACCCCCCAGGTTTTGCCTGCCCTCATCGTTTAGGATACGTAGATCCAAGTGGTCAATATATGTTTTTCGAAACAGCGCATGTTGAATCCTGTTTTTTTAATGGTCAAATTATACCTGGAAAAATTAGCTTTAAGGTAAAAGAAAAAGACGCACGCTTCATAATTGATCTTAACACAAATAAAGTTGAACTTATTTCTGCAAATGATGAACTCAAAGACGCATTAAATCTTATGTTTTTGCCAAACAAAAGGAACCATCGTCAAGCCTCTGAATCAAATAAAATCCGAACAGATATTCAGGAACGTTTTGGTGTGCCCTGCATTTATTTAAGACAAGACAAATATATTAATAGGGACAGCATTATTGGTTTATTAACAGGAAAAATTAGAAGCGCTTTCTATAATTCCTCTAATAAAACGTGGGCTTTACATCATATCAATATCACAGAAAAAACAACTGTTTTTGATGAAATGTTAAAAAGTGGTGATTTTAGTAATTTTAGTTTCGCTCATCTTATTCGCCCGTACACCCCCGAAGCAGTTGCTCATGAATACACGTTACTATGGGGTGAATCAGCAGATGCTTACCACGTAATTGGTAAACTTAGCCTCGTCGAATCCCTCGTTCTTTCAGAAAATACCCCTCTTAATCGGCAACAAATTTTGGGACTCTTAAATGGTACTGTTCTTTTCCCAGGATATCATCTTAAATTAACAAAGAAGTCTTCCAGGTTGTTTGACAAAGCAATAGCCAACAATACGTTTGACTTTACTTGCCCTATGACACCTCTACAAGGCTCTATGAATCATACATACATGATATTAGAAAAAGAACCACATGGTGACGAAAAATCATTACACTATATCCTAGGTGAGATTGCACTTATACCTGACAGCATGGGTACCCTTGATATAGCTCCCTCAGAAAGCATTGTTCCACCGACAACACAATCGGCTACACGTGAACAACAATTCTCTAGCAAAGCACAAATGAAAAAAGAACTTCTAAAGGCAACAATTGCTGGTGATACTGACACTGTCTTTCAAATAATCACATCAGAAGCAGAACGACTCACAAAAGGCGATCTTGCTCGCGTATTCGCAAATGCATTAAACAAAGGTCATATTGCAATTGCAAAAAAATTGATCCAAAATCTTGATCAAAATGTTATCAATGATCAATATATAAAAGCAAAAAACTGTCAAGAAATACGTGATTTATTACGACCATTTGTAAGCGCGAGATATCAAGGATATTAAAGGACTACGCACCCGCCGTCATCACGCGCTGCCACTGGCAGCGCGGTGGTCCAATGGCTGTTATTTCAGAAAATAGCTGCTTTTCTGGGTGATCAACGCCAGCTTACGCTGGTTCGCCATGACGGCGGAAGTTGTGTAAAACAATCATTAGCTATATAATGTATTGCGTACCTCAAGACTCATTTCAGGCTCTCGTGAATCCACTGTTTTTCCATACCATATACTCATTTTTTCTTGCGGTGTATGAGGAATGATCGCCACAACATCTCTTTCACGTATCATGACTTCTTTACCCTCATATCGTTCAGAATCTTTGATATAGGGCAATACAAGTTCTTCCACAATTGACGTTAGCGCGCGAACCCCTGTTGGGCGCATAAAGGCACCTTCCGCTATTTTTGATAAAGCAGGATAAGAGAAAGTAAGATCGATCCCATAGCCATTTTTAAGCAGACTTTTCTTTTCTTTAATCACTGAAAAATCTGATCGCAAAACACGCAAATAATCACTTTGATTTAACATTCTAAAGAGTACACGATTTTGAAACCGACCAACAAATTCATCTGAAAAGCCAAATTCACTTAAAGCCGCATCCGTAATACGATTATCAGATGAAACATGTAATTTCTTAAACGCACCTGCCCCAACAAAAAGAATGTTTTTAGTGCGTATATGAAATGTTTCTTTTTTACCTGGTGTTCGTTCAATCCGTAATTGAATTGTATCCTCTTGCAACGGCTTTAAAAATTCATTTTGAACCGCTGCACCTGTAATATCACGCCCTCCATCCAATCGTTCAGATGTACTTGCCGCAATTTTATCAATTTCATCTGCAAAAATTACGGTGCTATTCTCCGTTTTATACACATCGTAATTATTCAAACGAAGCGCATCCCCTAAAAGATCTGACACACTAAGACCGACATACCCTGTACGGGTGAGCGAACTTGCACTTGCATCAACAATCGTAATATCAAATCCTTTTGTCTTCAAATAATGACGCGCTTGTTTCAAACATTCTGACTTACCACACCCTGTTTGACCGATCATCAACATATTACTCTTCTGGCATGCAACCATTCCGCTTGCTGCTGCCCCCACTGGATTTTCTTCAATCCACTTATTTAAAGCAACACTTGTAAAATGCATATGAACAAACGCGGCAAAACTCGCCATAGCCTCTTCTTGACCAATAATACGCTCATTAAGATACGTTCTTAATTCAGATGCCTTTAAAGAAATTCGTTGAAACTCGAGCGAAGGCACTTCAAGAACTGTTTGAGATGTGGTCATTACAACAGCAGCAGGCTTACGCTTTGACATTCTCTCACGTACCATTCGGCTATGTGAAAGAAGAGGTTTTTCACCATCAGTTGAATCATCCCCTGTATTCGACGCATAAGCATCTGTTAGAAAACATGCACCCACAAAACTGGCTGTCATTAACAATAATCGTATGCTTGAATGTCCTGTTGTGTATGCCATAAGATGTCCCCCTCCATTATGGTTTCAAAGGGAATATCTTGTGTTTTATGGCGTTATCATTATTCCATAAATATTATGCATTCAGTCTTATTTTTAATACCAACGCTCTCCATCTCAAAGGCAAAAGACCTTGTTGATTGCGTTTCTCTGATTGCAAAAATATACGTACTGATACCATAATTTGACATTCCCTAAGTATTATTATGTTTGCACCTTAGCGTGCGCAAAGATCCTTAAACCTTCTAATTCTATATTAATTAACACTTATTAAAATTTCGTTAAAAAAACCCTATTTATTTCATAAAAAACATTCATGGTAATATAATATCAATAAATAAAAATCATAATACTTAATCATGAATTCTTCTTTCTTTTTAATTTTTTACTGAATTGGCTGGAACTTAAAAGCACTTCAGGATACAGTAGCAAATGAAAATGGAGTAAAGTTATGCAGCATAAACCTGATTTGTGGTACGGGACAACAATCGTTTCAATACGTAAAGGTGAAAAAGTTGTGATTGCAGGCGATGGTCAAGTAACGCTTGGTACGCAAGTTATCAAATCACAAGCACGCAAAGTACGCCGCCTTGCAGGTGGGCATGTTATTGCAGGTTTTGCAGGTGCGACAGCCGATGCCTTTGCTCTCTTTGAACGTTTAGAAATGAAACTCGAACAATACCCCGCACAACTTGCTCGTGCCTGCGTTGAACTTGCAAAAGATTGGCGTACCGATCGGTATTTAAGGCGACTTGAAGCCATGATGCTCGTTGCCGATAAAAATGTATCACTGATCCTCACAGGTACAGGCGATGTATTAGAGCCCGAAGATGGCGTCATGTCCATTGGATCAGGCGGTGGCTTTGCGCTTGCAGCGGCACGTGCCCTTGTAACTGTTGACACACTCGATGCTGAATATATCGCCCGTCGTTCCATTGAAATTGCAGGCGATATCTGCATTTATACCAATAAAAATATTATCGTAGAAAGTCTAGATATATGAGTACGTTAACCCCTCGTGCCATTGTTGCTGAATTAGATCGTTTTATTGTCGGGCAGATGGAAGCAAAACGCGCTGTTGCCATTGCCCTTCGCAATCGCTGGCGTCGTTTGCAATTATCGGCTGAACTTATTGATGAAGTACTGCCAAAGAATATTCTAATGATCGGTCCAACAGGATGCGGCAAGACGGAAATTGCCCGTCGTTTAGCGAAACTCGCACATGCCCCTTTTATCAAAGTTGAAGCAACTAAATTTACGGAAGTTGGTTATGTTGGTCGCGATGTGGAACAGATCATTCGTGATTTAGTTGAAATCGCGATTCATATTGCAAAAGACAAATCGCGTGAAGAAATTAAAGTAAAGGCACACGCCCTCGCCGAGGAACGCGTCCTCGATGCCCTTGTTGGTGAATCGGCCAGTCCTGAAACCCGCGAGAAATTTCGTATCAAGTTACGCAATGGTGAATTGAACGATCGTGAAATCGATATTCAGGTACAAGACAACAGCGGACTATCCATGCCCACGATGGATGTTCCTGGTATGCCAGGCGCCCAAATGGGCATGCTGAACTTAGGTGATATTTTTGGCAAAGCACTTAGCGGCGGTCGCACAAAAGATCAACGTCTGACAGTGCTCGCCGCCTACGATATCCTGATCGAAGATGAATCTGAAAAACTACTCGATCACGATAAAATCGTACGCGAAGCACTTGAATCCGTACAACAAAATGGCATTGTCTTTTTGGATGAAATTGATAAGATTTGCGCACGTTCTGAACGCCAAGGCGCGGATGTTAGCCGAGAAGGTGTACAACGCGACCTCCTCCCCCTAATTGAAGGCACAAGTGTTTCCACGAAATATGGCACGGTAAAGACAGATCATATCTTATTTATTACATCTGGGGCATTTCATTTGGCTAAGCCATCTGATTTATTACCTGAATTACAGGGACGCTTGCCGATACGTGTCGAACTAAAAGCATTAACACGTGAAGACTTTGTTCAAATTCTAACAGAGCCAGAGGCAAATTTAATAACACAGGCTAAAGCCCTCCTAAAGACAGAAGGTATTGGTTTAACCTTTGATACGGCATCAATCGAAGAAATCGCTCGCCTAGCTGCGGACATCAACCAAAATGTCGAAAATATTGGCGCACGTCGCCTGCACACTATTTTAGAGAAATTACTAGAAGATCTTAGCTTTGAAGCACCTGATCGCCTTGAAAAAACGGTCTGTATCACAGCAATGGATGTAAATACAAAAGTTGGTGAATTGGCGAAAAATCAAGATCTATCAAAGTTTATTTTGTAGTTTTCTCGCCCATTATCATGAATTTAGTTAGCAAACATGGCAATTGTTATCGTCTTATTCCTTGTTTATGTTTCCCGCGGACACCAATCCGCGGGTCTCTCGTTAAAGAAAAACAATAATTTACTACCCACGACCCTTTGGCATGCAATAATGACGTTTTGAATCAACATTCATGAAATCAAAAAGTGTTTGCGTTGCAGGTTCTGGCTCATTTGAGGCATCACTATTATGCTGTTTTGCCACACGTTCAGCAAAAACAGAATCCTCGTCTTCATTAAATAAATCTTTATAGATGCTTTGAACCCGTTGAATGACCGCGTTTGAAAAACCGTGACGGCGCATACCAACTAAATTAACACCATGGAGATGCGCTCTCTCGCCCATAACCATCGCATAAGGCACAACATCTTTTTCCACACCTGACATACCACCAATAATTGCATGAACGCCGACACGCACAAACTGCTGTATCGCCGACAAACCGCCAACAATAACATGATCAGAAATCATAACATGCCCTGCAAGTGTTGCATAATTCGCCATAATCACATGGTTACCAACGCGGCAATCATGTGCAACATGAACGCCAACCATCAGCAAGCAATAATCCCCAACAACCGTTTTCATGCCGCCGCCTTCTGTGCCTGGCTGAATCGTTACATATTCACGAATAGTTGTTTTTTTGCCAATCGTAACTGTAGAAGGCTCACCTTTGTATTTCAAATCTTGCGGAGGGTGACCGATGGAGGCAAATGGATAAACGATCGAATCGTCACCAATGACCGTAATACCGTCCACACATACATGCGATATCAAACGAACACCTGATTTCAAGGTAACGTTTGCCCCAATCACACAATAAGGTCCCACATAAACATTTTCGCAAACAGTGGCACCATCATTGATAATGGCTGTCGGGTGAATTTCTGCTGAAGAATGAATCATCATTATTTCTTATCAACAATCATTGCCGTAAATGTTGCTTCACTGGTTAATACATTATTAACCCAAGCCTCGCCTTTAAAACGCCACACAGCGCCACGGCTACGATCTTTTACAACTTTTAAATTCAACACATCACCAGGCACCACAGGTTTTCTAAATTTAGCGCTTTCAACAGACATAAAATACACAAGATTACTGGCATGATTCGACATACCTTCAGGATTTTTTTGCTGCTCTTCAAGTGTCTTAACGACAAGAGCACCAGCTGTTTGTGCCATCGCTTCAATAATCAATACACCTGGCATAATGGGATGCTCTGGAAAATGCCCTTGAAAATACCATTCATTCATCGATACATTTTTAATACCAACGGCACTGTGCCCGAGCAACAAATCCTCCATACGGTCAATCAATAAAAATGGATAACGATGCGGTATAAGTTTTGCAATATCTTCAATACTCAATGCATCAATTTTTGTTGTTTGAAAATCAGGTGTTATAATTTCTGCCATATTACTCTCTGCGTAGGCTTTACTTGCCATTTTTTCTTCCCTTTACTAATCGTTGCAAAGCAACCGTCTGCATACGCCAATCTTGCACAGGCACAGCAGGTGAGCCAGCAACGGTCATACCATCGACAACATCCCGCATAATACCACTCTGCGCGGCAACTTTCACACCATTGCCAATCGTTAAATGACCAGCGATACCAACTTGTCCGGCAACAATCACAAAATTACCTAAATGGGTACTTCCTGCCACACCGACTTGTGCAACAAGAACAGACTGATCCCCAATATAAACATTATGAGCTATTTGTACAAGGTTATCGATACGAACACCATTGCCTATTTTGGTTTTTCCAAGACTTGCGCGATCAATACACACATTTGAACCAATTTGAACATCATAACCAATCTCAACAATACCCACTTGAGGCACATCAAAATGCCCTTTCTCATCCATATGAAACCCAAATCCCTGCTGCCCAATACAGGTACCTGGCTTAATCAAAACACGATCACCAATCAATGAATGGCTAATCGTCACATGTGAAGCAATACGCCCATTACACCCAATACAAACATCATCATGAATAACGGTATGTGAATCAATTTTTGTATACGCACCAATCACCGCGCGTTCACCAATAACGACATAAGCGCCAATCACACATCCTTCACCAATTGTTGCTGTTTGTGCAATCACTGCTGTTGGGTGAATGGATGGCTTTAAGATAGGTTCTGGGAAAAAAGCACGCACTAAAAGTGCATAGGCGCGATAAGGTTCAGGGTGCACAAGAACGATTGTTTGACACGTTCCGTTTTCCAATTGCGCCCCCACATAAGACGCAAAAGCATCGGTTGTTAAGCAAATCCCAACCCTTGTATGTTCTGCATCTTCACGATATTTAGGATTGTGAAACAACGCTATTTCTGCGGCATTCCCCTCTTTAAGCGTATGAATCGCTGTAAACAACTGATCCTTATTTGCCCCCTCAGGAACGGGCACTGAAATCAACGCACACACATCCGATAATGATAACGCGTCACGTTTAAGGTAAAAGCGGGAATCTGTCATTTTTTATACCTTTATTTATCATTCTTTTGCTTGTCGTCTTTAGGTAATGAAATATTCGCCAATCGCTTATTTAATAAATTAATCACGTCATCTGTTAAATCGAGACGATCATCATTAAAAAACACCGAACGCTTTTCAGCAACAATTGTATTAAGCACAAGATTAATTTTTCGCTTTGCCGCCAGTTCACGAATAATAGCCAAAACCGTATCTTCAAGCTGCTTTGACATAACATCAATAATAGTTAAAAGATGTGCACGTTTTTTGTGCATTTTCTGCTCAAGCTCCGCTACACGTATATCAAATTCCGCTTTACGCTTTTTTGCTTTTGCCGAATTTTTCTCTGATTTTATTTCTTCATGTTCTTTACTTAACTCGTTCTCAAAAACAGACATCTCTTCAATCACACGATTTTGTTCTTTTGAAAAAAGAGCATTCACCGTATGGAATGGCACAGCATCCTTCTTCAAACGATCACCATCAATCACAGCAACAGCCAGATCACTGCTGGGTAAATAAAAATATTTCTTACCCAGCATAAATCCGAAAAAGCCGATCAAAACCATACACACAATAACCATGCATACTTGAATCAAAACAGTTTTATTAACGGTGAACATAATATCCCCAAATACAATCTCTTAGAAACGCGACGAAAATCCAAAAATAACGGATTGTGTGCGGTCATATTTTTCACGTTTAACGGCACGTGCATAATCAATACTGATCGGACCGAATGGTGAATCCCATGAGATACCACAACCAACAGAAGCACGCATACGGTTACTATCCAGAACTGTTGTTCCTGGAATACTCTCTCCTACGCGCCATACAGAACCTAAATCCGTAAACACAGCCCCCTTTATACCAAATTCTGTTGGCAAACCAAGCGGAAACACGACTTGTGTTGTCGATGTCCAGAAACGTGTACCATTTAATGAATCGCCTGTTGCCGCATCACGTGGTCCAAGCCCACCGTATTCGAACCCACGGAATGATTCAAGCCCCAGAGAAAAACGGTCAGCCAAACGGATTTTTCGGCGTAACTTCGTCATCGCACCAACTTCACCATTCACATTCAAAACAACCTCATCCATTAGCGGATGAAACCACCCTGCCCCAACAGAATTTCGTAAATATTCAACATTACCACCAAGACCCGCGTACGTATTTGACATATTCGCCACATACCCCGTCGTTGGATTACGCACACTATCACGACGGTCATACGCAATTGAATGCGTCACGGCAGACGTTAAACTGGTTCCCATTTGCTCCGACACATAAGGCGATACAGCAACACGGGAATGCGAAATCTTTTCATGGCTAATCTTATAGTTAAAGCTTTGTGACCAAAACGTACTTAAACGATAACCAACACCAAGATTTGTACCAATTGCCTTTTGCTCATACAACGCTGAACGTCCCGAACGCATACCAAAAACACTCATGTTACCAACCATATTACGTCCTAGGAAATAAGGCTCAATCACACCAACGTTAAAATCTTGACGCTTTTTTGCAACGGATAAATCAGAGAAAAGCGTACGCCCTGTCCCCATAAAGTTACGTTCTGTCAATTTAACAGATGCTAATGGACCATCGAGTGTTGAAAAACCACCTGCCAAGCCAATTTCACCCGTCCGTTGTTCTTCAACCTTTACAATAACACGCGCTTGATCATGCGCCGCACCAGGTTCTGTATCAACTGTTACGGTTTTAAAATACCCAAGATCTTTCAAACGACGTTCAGACATCTTTAGTTTCTCAGAATTATAGGCATCACCTTCGTGCAATTCCATTTCACGGCGCAGCACATGATCGCGCGTACGATCATTTCCAACGAAAACAATCTTTTCAATATAAACACGCGGACCTTCTTTAATTTCAAATGTCACATCTGCTTTTTTTGTTTCAGGATGTTTTTTAACAATCGGCTCAATCGCAACGAATGCATATCCCTGCATACCAATCATATTAGACATAACCAAAATTGAACGCTCAAACTCTCTACCGCTAAACATATCACCTTCAGCAAAAGTCAATGACTTCTTAAGCTCGTCCGTGTTTACATTTGGTAGTTTTGACGTAATGTCAATTTTACCAATTTCATAACGCTCACCCTCTTCAACGTGGAATGTCAAGAAGAAATCTTTTTGATCAGGACTTAATTCCGCGTGTGATGTTACAATGCGGAAATCTGGATAGCCATTATCGTAGTAAAATTTACGTAGCGCCTGTTGATCCGCGATAAAGCGATCAGGATCATACACATCGTCTACGGCAAAGAAACGATACCAACGTGTTCGTTTTGAATTTAATTGTTCTTCTAATTTTTTAGCAGGAAAATGCTTATTACCAACGAATGTAATTTTACGAATATAGGTTACGCCACCTTCATTAATTTCAAAGACAAGATCAACACGGCTCTCTGGCAACTTAATAATTTTTGGCTCAACCTTTGCACCAAAACGTCCCATACGACGATAAATCTCGAGCAATCGCTGTTGTGCCTCCTGAATACGCGAATGGGTCAAAACTTCACGTGCACGCAATTTAATTTCTTGCTGGATCACATCATCTTTTAACTTGTCATTTCCTTCATAGGCAATTCGATTGATGATCGGATTTTCTTCAACATGAATGACGAGTGTATCACCCTCATGGTCAACTTTAACATCAGCAAAATAGCCCGTTGCAAACAAAGCTTTTAGTGTCTCGTTCATTTTCTCTGACGCAAATTCCTCACCAACTTTAATCGGAATATAGGAATGAACCGTTTCTGATTCGATACGTTTGTTTCCAATAATACGAATCCCCTTCAAGGGAGCTGCTGATAACGACGAATAAACCATTGCTGAAAACAAGGCTGACAAAACTATTTTTTTCATACCATTTATATCTTGGAAAAATTACATACTGCTTTTTTATACAAAGGGTTTATGCTTATGGCTAGCCATAAAATGAATTTTAGTGAAAGAAGACCCTTTTTTTTACTTTTTGTGCCTATTTTCAAACAATTGACAACTTTTTTCTGGAATTTCATCTCAATTTCTTGTACAGTACTTAAGTTCACAGTTGGGGTATAGCCAAGCGGTAAGGCAGCGGTTTTTGGTACCGCCATCCTAGGTTCGAATCCTAGTACCCCAGCCAACCATACTTCTTTCATGAAAAAAATCCTCAAAACATTTATCAAATCAAATATGGCACAATGCTTGCTTGCATGGATTGGTTATCGTTATTTATGGTTTGTTTTTAAAACAACACGCTGGAATTATGTTGGTTTTGAACAGGCGCAAAACCTAATTGTTGCAAATCAATCGTTTCTTGTCTGTTTCTGGCATGGACGCCTTGCCATGATGCCTTTTGCTTGGACGTGGAATAAGCCATTTTATATGCTGCTTTCTGAACATGGAGATGGCAAACTCATTTCACGCCTCATTCAGCACCAAAACATTAGCAGCATTTATGGATCCAGTACACGAGGCGGCGCGAAAGCAGCGATTGAAGCCGTCCGTATTTTAAAAAACGGACACTGTATTGGCATAACACCTGACGGTCCAAAAGGACCACGTCATCATGTAGCTGATGGCGTCATCCATATTGCACGTCTTGCAAAATCACCCATATTACCTGTTAGCTATGCGTTAACCAAACGACGTTTTCTAAAAACATGGGACAATTTTTTATTTCCACTGCCTTTTGGTAAAGGTGTTTATGTTGTAGGCGAACCAATCATGATAAACGATGCACGTGATGATGCCGCATTAGCATTACACAATGAAGCAATTAAAAATGCCCTTCTTGCAACTGAAACAACAGCGGATCGATTCACTGCCTAATTATACTATTTTCGAAACTTTCCAAAGTCAGGATCAACCTTTATCAAGGCCTCATTAAATTCGTCTTCGGTTTCAAATATAGGTCCATTAGGTGTATGCACATAAATTAATTTTCCAAACTTCAACGTGGCATCCACAAGGGCTCTATTGGAAAGATAAAAAGGCTTCCAGTCACAACCATAAGCACTAGAAGGAAACACAAGCTTATTATCCCAGATAAATAACTGAATAAGTTTTTCTCTTTTTCGAGCAATGTACAGACTTTCTTTTTTAACTCTACTTTTTAATGATTCATTAAGGAAGATTGGTCTCACAAGATTAAGGATTTCTTCAGGCTCATAACGAATTGCCCGACAATAATCATGCACTCTATATCCAACAAGATCTTGTGTGCGCAAAAATTGAGCCGTCAGGTAATTTACACAACGTTTATGAAAAACAGCAATTTTAAGGATATCCTCACGCGTTGTGATCGTTGTTATGGCAGGAATTTCGGGCTTAAGAGCCGCCTCAACATCTGCATCCGTGAAATCAACACCTGTTGTATAGATGAATTGCTGCGTTACAGGATCAATGGCAGCCTTGCAAAAATGCGTCTCATTCCAATAATAATTATTACTGTCACGGAAAACGTTTTTCTGCTTCGACCAATCAGCCCTAATCTTATTTCCATATTTTTTGTTTAGATTATGTGAATCAACAACAGCTGGTATTGACGAAAATGTCCTTAAAACTAGACTAAAAATAGGTGGACTATGCTCAAACGCCGTCGCCAACCGCCGTATGGCAGCCTCCG
>CANKZX010000045.1 GCA_947488275.1 Alphaproteobacteria bacterium
GTCGTGCAGCCAGTTTACTTCTTTTATACGGAGCGTATGTTTAGCAAGAGCTTCTTTAGGACCAACAACGACACATCTGGTTGCTGCGTCAAGGCTGATGACATACAAGGGATCGGTACTCGAAACACCAATCCCTTTGCGTTGACCAATTGTGAAATTGATAATCCCTGTATGCTGACCTAATATGCGACCATCAATATGAACAATATCACCTGCGTCAAGGGCACCTGGTCGAAGTTTTGCCACAACTGATGCATAATTGCCATTAGGCACAAAACAAATATCCTGGCTGTCGGGTTTATCGGCGATATTAAGACCAAATCGTTTGGCGTGATGACGTGTCTCCGCTTTGCTTGCAAAAACTCCAAGAGGAAAACGCAGGTAGTCAAGTTGTTCTTGGGTTGTGGTAAATAAGAAATAGCTTTGATCACGGGTCTTATCAACGGCTTGATGAAGCTCTGCCTTTGTAATCTGTTGCCCTGCATCCGTGGCTTGTATTGAGGTAATACGTTTAACATAATGTCCTGTGACCAATGCTTTTGCCCCAAGATCTTTTGCTGTTTGCAATAAATCTTTGAATTTAACCTTTTGGTTACAGCGTACGCACGGGATAGGCGTTTCTCCACGCAGATACGAATCAGCAAAATCATCAATGACGTTTTGACGAAAAATGCTTTCATAATCAAGGACATAATGAGGAAAACCAAGGCGATCAGCTACTTGATGGGCATCATAAATATCTTGCCCCGCACAACAGGCGCCTTTCTTTTGCAACATGGCTCCATGATCATATAATTGTAAGGTAATGCCGACAACATCATAACCAGCCTCAACCATAAGGGCAGCGGCAACAGATGAATCAACACCGCCAGACATAGCGACAGCAACACGTTCACCTTTTTGAATGCCGTCAAGCATGATTGGTGTTGGTGTGTGTGGCGTATATGTGTCATCAATGTGCGTCATGCTTGCATATTACACTTAGGTATGAGTAACTGTTTTTGAAGATGCGTACATATGCTTTCCAATTTGAAAGATGGCATAAATAATAAGAAGTGGATATACCCATTCTAAAATTGTACCTAGGAGGACACATATTCCCTGAAAACCAAGGAGTGACATCGCGTAACTGGTCGCAATTGTGATGGCAATCGCATAGGGCCGTGAAATTTTATCACGTGCAATATCATGTTGCAAAAAGTCAGCAAAAAGCGTCGCCAGGATGGTTGCTGTCGCAAGGCATGAAACGGCAAGTGTAAAGGCAATAAAAGGAACGGCGTAACTACCGAGTGTTTGTTGAGCAACAATAGTTAACAGAGCTTCTTTGGGTGCATTGGCAAGAATATGCCCATAACGTGCCCCTAAAATAACAAAACCGATGTAACATAAAGCCAATAAAAGACCGCCGACAAGGCTTGCCATTACACCAAGCTTAAGAAGTTTTTTCTCACTGGTATCTGCACTTAAATGACCTTTTAAATATTCATAGATGGCGCTACCAAAAAAGAAACTAGCAACCAAATCCATCGTTTGATACCCCTGATGAATGCCTTCTTTGAAAGACAAAAAAGGTGCAATTCCAGCCGATAAATGTTGTTCTGAAACAATGAGACCAATAATAATTAGAAGAATAAAACTGCCAAGCTTCACAGGTGTGATGAAGACACCAATAATATCAACAATTTTATTGCGGCGCCAAATAAGAATGGTTGTAAGCAGGCAAAAAACAAGACTAAATACCCATAAAGGCAGGGTAGGGAATATGACTTCAAAGCCCCCAAAAGCAACCGATACGCATCTTGGAATAACACCAAAGGGACCAATGAGCATCAGCATCAAAAGGGTGAGGATGAAAGCAGGCGCTTTGCCTAGTGTTGAAAAATAAATACGGCGATCGCCTTGTGCTTGCATAATGCCAAGCAAACCAAGGAAAGGGACGCAGACAGCCGTAATGACAAAACCTAAAATAGCATAGACATAAGAACTTTGTGCCTCAGCCCCAATAAGAATGGGGAAAACAAGGTTACCTGAACCAAAGAACATTGAGAACATCGCAAAACCTGCGATGAGTGATAATTTTAGTGATGATGACATTACAAACTCCTTCACCTTATATATAGGTAAAGAATCAGAAAAATGCTACAGAATAACGGTTTTTTCTGCAAAAACATGATTTCTAGGGTGAGCGTTGTTATATCCACGGAGATAAGTGTACACTACTCGTCGTTTTTGTTTTCCTTGGGTTGAGCCCTGGGAGAACAAATGTGAAAGATGAAAAAGACAGAAGAGGAAGCTGAAGACACGAGATAACGTATTTTTTACAAGTTGATGGGTAGCATGGAATAAGTCTTAAGCTTCTTCGTCGCTTTCCGTTGGTGCGGCTTCTTCTGATGTCGCATCCTCTGGTGCAGTTTCATCCGTTTGGTCACTTGGTGTAGCCACTTTTAATGCGGCTTCTTCTTCATGAGTGGTTGTTTTAGGGCTCACAGTTTCTTCTGCAGGTGTTTCCTCTTCAGATTGCTCGCTGGCCGTAACTGTCGTGCTTTCTTCGGTTTCCTTAACAACGGTAGATTCCTCAACTAAGATTTTCTTTTTTCTTTTTGAAGGTGACTGGCTTTCTTCAGGTGTTGTTTTTTCTTGGGAATCCTTTGTGGACGCAGGGATCTCTTTGCATTTCTTTTTTTTGACAATAGGTTTATGAACGACTTCAGGATCGGCGCATAGCTTTGCTTTGCCGCCATCTTCTTCATCGTCTTCAAAAAACAATTTAACTTTAGGGCCACCTTTCAGCGCTTCAAGTTCTTTTTTACTTGGTTCTACAAATAATACCGTTTTGGTCATATTCTCAGGTTCAATATAAAGGACGGTATCCTTTGGCATTTCAGGAGCGGGTAATAAAAGGGTTGGCTTTTCATTTTCTTTTTCATTGAGGAGGATTGTTGATACTTTTTCAGCCTCATCTAAAAGGACGATTGGTAATTTAGGTTCGGGTTCATTAATTAATACACCTGCACGGACGTTGTCATTTTCATCCAGTAATACCATTGGTGCTTCATCGATTGGTTCATTTAATAATACGGTCATTTTCCCAGGTTCAGCTTCATCCAGTAAAACGGTTGGCAAGAGATCCTCCCCATCCACAAGCATAGTTGGGGGCGATAGTTCAGGTGCTTCCTCCAATTTTGGCGGTGAAACGGGGGGAGGGACGATTGTCGTTGCAGGATTTGCAATCGCTGTTGTGGATGAAATAGACTTTAGCCTGTTTTGTTCATCGGCTTTTTTCTTTGCTTCATCTTCTGCTTTTTTGCGTGCTTCTTCTGCTTTGCGCGCTTCCTCGGCTTTTTTGGCTTCGTCGGCTCGTTTTGCCTCTTCTGCTTTCTTTCGTGCTTCTTCAGCTTTTTTGGCTTCCTCGGCTTTTTTGCGCGCCTCTTCCTCTTTCTTTTTGTTATCTTCTTGCTTTTTAGCTTCCTGTTTTTTGGCTTCTTTTTTCTTCTTTTCTTTTTTCTTGTCAGCCTTTGTTTTTGGCAAGATTTTTTTGATCTTTAATTTAATGCCGCCTTTTTTTTTCTTGGATTTCTTCTTGGGTTTACTTTTATCATTTTTATCTTCTGCTTTACCCTCTGTTTTATCCTCTGCATCATCTTTAGTTTCCGATGATTCACCTTCTTTTTTTTCTTCAGCTGGTTTTGGTTCC
Organism: Alphaproteobacteria bacterium; assembly: GCA_947488275.1. Lineage (GTDB taxonomy): Bacteria > Pseudomonadota > Alphaproteobacteria > Paracaedibacterales > CAIOTO01 > CAIOTO01. The sequence goes on from CANKZX010000045.1 coordinate 3,695, forward strand.
TCTTTTTTTGCTTCTTGTTTTTTCGCTTCTTCTTTTTTTGCTTCTTCCGCTTTCTTCTTTTCGGCTTTTTTCTTTTTTGATTCTTTTTTAGCCGCCAATAGTTGTGTATCTGATAATAAAGGATCCATTGCCAGTAAAACCATCACTGCGACACATAAGGAAATAACACGTTTTACACACACAATTATCAATGCACCATTAACCAATTTATTAATTCTTACTTTTATTAGATCAAAAGTTTCTAAACAAAAGCTTAATAAAATGCTATGCTGAAAAAAACAAATTTAGGTATATTTTATGGATTCAAAAACATTTGACCTTATTGTCATTGGTGCTGGCCCAGGCGGATATGTTGCAGCTGTGCGTGCAAGTCAGCTTGGAAAAAAAGTTGCTGTTATTGAAAAAGCATCACAATTGGGCGGCACGTGCCTTAATGTGGGGTGTATTCCCTCAAAATGTCTTTTGGATGCCTCTTATAAATTTTGGCAGGCTAAGCACCAATTTGAATCATTAGGTATTAATGTTGGTAAGGTTCAACTTGATCTTGATAAAATGATGGCACATAAAGAAGCTGTTCTTGATGAACTTACAAAAGGTATTGCCCATTTATTTCGTAAAAATAAGATTCAGCATGTGCAAGGAACCGCACATCTTCATAGTGCATCCGAAGTTGCTGTGACGGATGATGATGGAAAAATAACTATATTAAAAGCTGAATCTATTATTATTGCGACAGGTTCTACACCACAAAGTTTGCCGCACCTTGAGTTTGATGAAAAAGAAATTTATTCATCAACGGGCATTTTATCCCTTCAAAGTGTGCCAAAACATCTTGTGATTATTGGGGGCGGTTATATTGGTCTTGAAATGGGTTCTGTTTGGCTTCGTCTTGGATCGCTTGTGACTATTGTTGAATTTGGTGATAAAATATTAGCACAGGCGGATGATGACGTAAGGCAAAATCTTCAACGATCACTTGAACAACAGGGTATGGTGTTTAAGCTTAATCATAATGTTGTTGGCGTGAGCAAAAAAGATAAGAACAAAGCGTTATGTTTACATGTTCTGGATACAACCTCTGATGAATCAACGCTTCCTGAACTGATTACATGTGATGCCGTCCTTGTTGCTGCGGGTAGAAAACCGCAAACAGCAAATTTAAATCTCCAGGGTGTTGGTGTTACGGTTGATGCGCGTGGCTATATTGATGTAAATGCACATTATCAAACAAATATTCCTAATATTTATGCGATAGGTGACTGTGTTAAAGGGGCAATGCTTGCGCATAAAGCGATGGATGAAGGTGTGGCTGTTGCTGAATATTTAGCAGGGCAGGCAGGAAGTGTTAATTATGATATTATTCCAGCTGTTGTTTTTACCCATCCTGAAATTGCGACTGTTGGAAAAACGGAAAATGAACTGAAAGCTAGTAATTATGCTTATAAAATCGGGAAATTCTCATTTACAGCCAATGGACGGGCTAAAACAATTGGGGATACGCATGGATTTGTGAAAATCCTGACGGAGGCAAAAACAGATCGTGTGCTTGGGTGTGCAATTGTTGGGGCAGAGGCAGGGACACTGATTGGGCAAGTAGCTGCTATTATGGAATTTAATGGTGCGGCTGAAGATATTGCCCGTACATGTCATGCACATCCAACGTTGAACGAAGCGGTTAAGGAGGCCGCTTGGGCAGCCTTTGATCGCCCGATACATTCATGATATGAAAAAAACAGTATTTAAATGAAAACGCTGATTATAGCAGGGCCAACAGCCTCTGGAAAAAGTGCTTTTGCTCTTCTTATCGCAAAGGCACTTAATGGTGTGATTATTAATGCGGATAGCATGCAATGGTATGAAGATTTACCCATTTTAACAGCGCAACCTACAGCTGACGAAAAAAAAATGGTGCCACATAAGCTTTATGGATGCCTTGAGAGGCATGAATCAGGGTCAGCTGCCCTTTGGCAACAAGCGGCACTTACACATATTCATGCATGCCATGCACAAGGGCAATTGCCCATAATCGTCGGGGGAAGCGGTTTATATTTACGAACCCTAACCCATGGATTGTCGCCCATTATTCCTATACCTGATGCCATACGTCAGTCCGTACGTGCATTAGCTGATCGATTGTCACTCACTGAATTTAGAGATTATGTATTCGCTCAAGATACCAATTTAGCACATCACATGCCACCTGTGGATAGGCAACGATTGACACGTGCCCTTGAGGTAAAATTAGCAACAGGTCAATCAATTCGAACACTACAGGGGCGGGGGAAATCGCCTCTTAACCATCCAATAATATATGCTATTTTAGCGCCAGAACGTGCGACATTGTGTAATCGAATTAATCAACGTATTCTTCATATGATTGACTGTGGGACGCTTAATGAAATTCAATCTTTTTGGCAGAAAAATCCACCGACAGACTGCATGTTAAGGAAAGTTATAGGGTTGTCCCCTTTAACGGCTTACAATCACGGTGATATAACCTTAACAGAGGCTATCACACGTGCCCAAATTGAAACGCGTCAATATGCAAAACGTCAAACAACATGGTTTAAAGGGCAATCTCCCGCTGAGGCACTTATTAATCCATCACGTGATACATTGATTCAGATTTTATCGACATTATGATGTATTGAACTGATACGTGTCTTTCTATAGGATTATTTTAATATAAGGATTAATGTTATGAATAAGCAATCACCCTTGCCATCCTCCTTGCCGTTGGATGCAAAGCCCGAAGTATTATCCGTTACAGATGTCAGTTTAGCACTTAAGCGTTGTGTGGAATCAGGCTTCAGATCCGTTCATATTCGAGGGGAAATTAGTGGTTATAAGCGCCATACATCGGGACATGCATACTTTGCCTTAAAGGATAATGATTCCGTCATTGATGCGGTTGCATGGCGTGGCACACCTATTACGGTACAACCTGAAGATGGTCTTGAAGTGATTATACGCGGGCGCATCACAACGTATCCAGGACGATCTAAATATCAAGTTGTTGTTGAATCGTTAGAGGCAGCAGGGCAGGGTGCGTTGATGAAAATCCTGCTTGAGCGAAAGGAACGTCTAGAGCGCGAAGGGTTATTTATCCATAAACGTCAACTACCAGCCTTTCCAAAACGTATTGGCATTATTACCTCACCAACAGGTGCGGTTATTCGTGATATTTTACATCGATTGGAAGATCGCTTTCCGTGTGATGTACTCGTCTGGCCAGCGCAAGTTCAAGGGCCTGGATCAGTTGAACAGGTTGCATTTGCGATTCGGGGGATGAATGTACTTGATCCATCGATACGTCCCGATGTTCTTATTGTAGCGCGTGGCGGTGGAAGTTTAGAGGATCTTTGGACATTTAACGAAGAAGCCGTCGTACGTGCTGCAGCCGAAAGTACGATTCCCCTTATTTCAGCAATTGGGCATGAAACCGATACGACATTGATTGATTACGCATCCGATAGACGTGCGCCAACACCCACAGCCGCCGCGGAATTTGCAACACCTGTACGCGCGCAACTCCTCTCATCTTTAGGGCAAATTAGTTTGAATGTGCATCAATTGATGATTCGACAGCTCCGTCTTGAATGGATGAATTTAAAAGGGTATGTACGTGGTTTGCCGCAGCCTTATTATTTGATTGAAACACTTATGCAACGTCTTGATGATTGGGTTGAACGCTTGATGCGTGCCATTTCATATCATCTTATTGGGCAACAACAGCGGTTAAAGCTTTTAACGATAAAGCACCCTGCCGAAACCTTACGTCTTCATCAACAGAACTTTGATCATCTTTCGGCTCGTTTTACACGGGTGATGGTTATGTCTTTTAAGGCATGCGAACAAACATTTAAGTACCTTGATGCCCGTTTAACGCAGTCGTCTTATACAAAGATATTGGAAAAAGGATTTGTGTGGACATCAATTGGCGATGCTGTTATTTCAACGGCAGCTCAATTCCCTGATGTCGTTGATCAGGTGATGCTGCATTTTGCTGATGGGACGGTTACATTAAAGCCAAATGAAATTACAAAAAAATTCGATAAGATCTATTTGTAAAGATTGTCATCTACAAAAATTCCAGTGAACACTTGCGTAAAAGCGGAAGAAACGTTACAAAAGAAGCAAAGCTTAAAAGAACATAAGGAAAACGAGTTAATGGTTGCATTAAAATCTGTTTATATTTCAGGGCGTGAAGTTTTGCCGTTAGTTGAAGGTGGTAAAGGTATTGCTGTATCAAATGGTCAAAGTTCTGGTGCCTGGGCAGCTGCTGGTGGTGTTGGTACGTTTTCGGCCGTAAACGCTGATTCCTATGATGAGCAAGGAAATGTTATTCCTGTTGTTTATAAAGGAAAGACGCGTCGCGAACGTCATGATGAACTTATTGAAAATGCAATTAAAGGTGGTATTACACAAGCCAGACGTGCTCATGAAACATCAAATGGTAATGGTCGTGTTCATATGAATGTGTTGTGGGAGATGGGGGCTGTGGAACCTATTTTGCATGGCGTTTTGTCTCAAACAAAAGGAATTGTAAATGGTGTAACGTGTGGTGCGGGTATGCCATTTAAATTGGCAGAGATTTGTGTTTCTTACGGTGTGCATTATTACCCCATCGTGTCATCAGGACGTGCGTTTAATATTTTGTGGAAGCGTGCGTATAATCGTTTTGCGGATTTTTTGGGCGGTGTTGTGTATGAAGATCCCTGGCTTGCAGGTGGGCATAACGGATTGTCAAATAGTGAAGACCCTCTAAAGCCAGAGGCGCCTTTGCAGCGTGTTATGTTGTTGCGTAAAGTGATGCGCGAATGTGGAATTAGCGAGTCTGTTCCTATTATTATGGCGGGTGGCGTTTGGTGGCTTAGTGAATGGGAAGAATGGCTTGATAACCCAGAAATTGGGGCGATTTGTTTTCAATATGGGACGAGACCTTTGCTCACTCAAGAAAGCCCTATTTCAGATGCGTGGAAACGAAAACTTGTCACGTTAAAGGAAGGAGATATTTTCCTTAATCGCTTTAGCCCAACAGGTTTTTATTCATCAGCTGTTGATAATACTTTTATGCGTGGTTTGGATGCTCGATCAAAACGTCAGGTTGCATATAGTGTGACATCAATTGGGGATCATATTGCCCCATTTCCTGTGGGTGCGCGTGGTCGTTTAGTTTATTTAACGCCGCATGATAAAGAAATGGCGGAAGCTTGGGTGGCACAAGGTTATGTTGAGGCGATGCGCACGCCCGATACAACGTTGATTTTTGTAACCGCTGCTGAAGCGAATGAAATTCTTAAAGATCAAATTGATTGCATGGGGTGTTTATCCGCGTGTCAGTTTAGTAATTGGGCACAAAATGAAGAAGGCACAACAGGCAAAAAAGCGGATCCACGGTCGTTTTGTATTCAAAAAACACTTCAGGCAATTAGTCATGGAGATGATGTGGATAATCAACTGATGTTTTCTGGTCACCAAGCGTATCGTTTTGGAAAGGATCCTTTTTATGCAAATGGTTTTGTGCCAACGGTAAAGCAGCTGGTTGAGCGTATTCAAACAGGGTATTAAGGGGAAACGAGGGGGCGTTTTGTGTTTTGAGCATAACGCACCGTAGGATAAAAATAGACTCTTTTTTATAAGTCTAAAAAATAAAATAAACGCCTTTCTGTTTTTTTCCTTGATTGTATTCATTTCGATACCAATATAAAATATTCATGGTATATTGTTTTCTGTGATCATGTATAAGGGTTTAATAATGTCATATCTTTTTAAGACACTGTTTCGGATGGGGCTTCTCATAGGTTTGGTTGCGGCAGCTGTTGTTTATATGTTTAAGCCGCTTCTTCATATTTTTAGCCATAACTTTTGGTTGAATAGTATCATATTTACCGTTATTTTATTTGGTGTTTTTTGGGGATTTTATCTGGTTTATATGCTAAGTCAGGAACAACGATGGCTTGATCGGTTTGATGTTGGTCGCGAACGTTTTCCAGGGACGCCAAAAGTGAAAGTGCTGATGCCGCTTGCTATTTTGATGAGTGAAGAGCAATTGCCACAAAGTTTAAATCCCTTAGCGGCTAAATCAATTTTATCGAGCATTGAGGCGCGCCTTGATGAAATGCGTGATTTGTCCCGTTATATTGTTGGGTTGCTTGTCTTGCTAGGGTTGCTTGGTACATTTTGGGGGTTAATGCAAACGGTTGGTGGTATTGCTGGTGTTATTGGCGGTATTGATATGCATGGTCAGGATGTTAAAGAGGCGTTTCAAACATTAAAACAGGGGCTTAATGCACCGCTTGCAGGAATGGGGACAGCCTTTGGGTGTTCGATGTTTGGGTTAGCGGGGTCGTTGATTGTTGGGTTTTTGGATTTACAGGTTGGGCGTGCGTTTACAACATTTTATCATCGTATTGAGGAACGTCTCGCGTTTTCAGTGCGTTTTGGTAGTGCCAGTTCTGCGGATTCAACAGGTGCTGGACCTGCCTTTAGTGCAGGGCTTTTGGAGCAAACGGTTGAAGGGTTGGCATCTCTTTATACGCAAATTAAACGGAGTGAAGAGACACGTTTATCGATGGCAAAGTCATTACAAGTGTTTAGTGAAAAATTGAGTGAAATGAGTGAGCATATGATCGCTCATCAGAGTTTTTCACAGCGTTTAGCGCAAAATCAGATTGAATTGCAAGAATCCCTTTTAAACCAATCCAAAGATGGTTTGCAAGGGCGTAATGAAGAAATTGTAAAAACTCATATACGCAGTATTGATGCAACATTATCAAAAATGTTAGAAGAATTTATTGAAGGAAATAATCGTTCAACAACTGAAATTCGTCAGGAAATTCGCGTTGTTGCGCGTACATTATCGGCGATTGCAAATGGGCAGGAAGTTGCAGCCTAAAGGTGAAGCGTTTACCATTAAAATGATGATGTATTTGTCTTCGTCTTGAAAATGGATTTTTCTTTTATAATGATGAAATTTTGTTTATAAATCGAGTAAAGCGTTTGCGTAACTCAAATAAATCGTAGGATGTAACTATATGCAAAAACTAATGGCCGGTAAACGTGGTGTTATTATGGGGCTTGCCAATGATCATTCGTTGGCTTATGGCATTTCAAAGGCTTTGTCTGAGAATGGTGCTGAATTAGCTTTTACCTATTTATCAGATACGTTGGCTCGGCGTGTTGCGCCGTTGGCAGCATCTTTTGGTTCTGATTTTTTGATTGAATGTGATGTGTCAAAAGAGGGGCATATTAAAGCAACATTTGATGCCATAAAAGAAAAGTGGGGTACGATTGATTTTGTGGTACATTCGCTTGCGTTTTCCGATAAAGAAGAACTTAAAGGGCAATATTTAAATACATCCCGTCAGAATTTTCTTAATTCATTAGATATATCGTGTTATTCATTTACAGAAGTTTGCCGTGAAGCATCTTCTATTATGAATGATGGTGGCGCGTTTTTAACATTAACGTATTATGGTGCTGAAAAAGTGATGCCGCACTACAATGTGATGGGTGTTGCAAAAGCAGCGTTAGAGGCAAGTGTTCGTTATCTTGCAATGGATCTTGGTGGACGTAATATTCGTGTGAATGCGATTTCAGCAGGACCTGTTAAAACTTTGGCGGCCTCTGGTATTGGTGATTTTAATCATATTTTGAAATGGAATCTTTATAATGCACCGCTTAAACGTAACACATCACAAGATGACCTTGGTGGTTCAGGGTTGTACTTGCTTAGCCATCTTTCATCAGGTGTAACGGGTGAAGTGCATCATGTTGATTCTGGTTATCACGTTGTTGGAATGAAAGCCGTTGATGCGCCTGATATTAGTACGGTGCGTTAGTTTTTTGGTGAATTAATGTGTTGCCTTTGCTCACATTTATAAATAGGAATAAATAAATTTAATGAATACGAATGAAATTGTTGATCTGGTCACAACGTGGCTTGATGAGAAAAAAGCTGAGAATATTTTAACAATTGATCTAAAAGGTCAGGGTGCGATTGTCGATTATATGATTATTGCATCAGCAACATCGAATCGTCATGTGAATGCACTTGCTGGATTTATTGCTAGTGAATTAAAAACAAAAGGCATTCGCGCCGATGTTGAAGGTGTGCCTTTATGTGATTGGGTTTTGCTTGATATTGGTGATGTTCTTGTGCATCTTTTCCGTCCTGAAATTCGTGAATTTTATAATTTGGAAAAAATGTGGGGCACAAAGTTTAGCCGTGATGCAGATGGTGCTGTTCAATTGGTAAATGCTTAAAGGTTTGTTATTCTTGCATTGGGGTTTAAAAGAATAAATGATCGAGCGTTTAGATGAAGTATGTTTTAATTGCCGTTGCTGAAATGCGTGGTGGTGTTGAAAAACAATTGTTTGATCAATACAAGTGCCGCTTAAGTCGTCCATTAACAGTTGTTGAACTTAAACAACGTAATTCTCCAGAGATAGAGGGTATTGATATTTTAAAGCATATTACGCCTGATGATTGGGTATGTGCTTTGGATGAACGAGGTGTGTCCGTGTCATCACGTGATTTGACGGCGGCTATCGCTGATGCTGAACATCGTTATAAACGCCTCATCTTTGTTATTGGTGGTGCGGATGGACTAGCACCTGCTGTTCGCGCACGGGCAAATTATATATTAAGTTTTGGTAAATTGACGTG
>CANKZX010000046.1 GCA_947488275.1 Alphaproteobacteria bacterium
CATATACATGAGAGAGAGAAATCAATGACTATTTTATTAACGCTGCACATTATTATCACACTCGCCCTTATTGGTATTATTTTATTGCAGAAAAGCGATGGCGGATCATCTCTTTTGGGCGGCGGCAGCTCAGCAAATATGTTTTCGGCACGTGGTGTTGCAAACCTGCTGACGCATGCTACATCTATATTGGCGGCGCTTTTTATTGGTAATTGCATCTTGATGACCACGCTATCGAATAAATCAATCAAGCAAACGGCATCTTTACTTGTTGATGCGCCAAAAAAAGAACCTATAGCACCTGCAAAAGAGGCGCCAAAGCCAGCACAATCAGCACCTATACAACAAACCGCAGCACAACCAACATTACCTAAACCAACCCCAGCACAGCCAACCCCAGCACAGTAAGTTTAGTCATTCATGCCATCTCGTTTCATATTCATCACTGGCGGCGTCACGTCATCACTCGGAAAAGGTCTAGCCTCCGCATCACTCGCAGCACTTCTGCAAGCAAGGGGATTCTCTGTTATCCTTCGCAAGCTTGATCCCTATTTAAACGTCGATCCAGGCACAATGAGCCCTTATCAGCATGGCGAAGTTTTTGTCACGGATGATGGCACTGAAGCTGACCTTGACCTAGGGCATTACGAACGTTTTTCTGGTGTTGAAGAACGATCAACGGATTATGTAACGACAGGCAAAATATATTCGACCGTTCTCGCAAAGGAACGCCGCGGCGACTACCTTGGCTCAACCGTTCAGGTTATCCCCCATATCACAGATGAAATGAAGCGTTTTATTATAGGCAATACCGAGGGTGCTGATTTTGTTCTATGTGAAATTGGTGGCACTGTTGGCGACATTGAATGCTTGCCTTATCTCGAAGCCATCAGGCAATTACGAAATGATCTTGGGCGTGAACGTGTTATTTTCGTTCACTTAACGCTGCTACCTTATATTCCGACCGCGGGCGAGCTTAAAACAAAGCCAACACAACATTCGGTAAAAGCCTTACTTAGCGTTGGTATTCAGGCTGATCTTTTGCTTTGCCGATGTGATCGCCCAATCCCTGCTGATGCTAAACGTAAGCTTGCGCAATTTTGCAATGTCCATTCCGAACAAGTTATTGCGGCACTTGATGCAGACAATATTTACCGTGTTCCCTTACAATATCATGCCGAAGGATTTGACGAACAAGTTTGTCGTTATTTTGGTTTTAAGGATCGTCCTGTTGACCTCACACGTTGGAAAAACGTCTGCGCATCCATTGATAACGCAAAAGGATCTGTAAGAATTGCCGTTGTTGGCAAATATGTGCAACTCCTCGATGCTTACAAATCTCTTATTCAAGCCCTTGCCCATGGTGGCATGGCGAATCATCTAACCGTTAATCTAACCTTTATTGATGCGGAAAAAGAAGATGACATTGAAAAGACACTCAATGGAATTGATGGTATTGTTATTCCTGGTGGCTTTGGTGAACGAGGTATTAATGGAAAATTAAAGGCTATTCAATTCGCCCGCACAAACAAAATACCAACTCTTGGTATTTGTTTTGGGATGCAATTAACCGTTATTGAAGCTTGCCGTAATCTTCTCAACATTGAAAAGGCGTCAAGCACCGAATTTGGCCCAACGGAAGAACCCGTTGTTGGCTTGATGACCGAATGGATGGATGAACAAGGCATTCAAAAACGATGCGCAGGTGGCGACCTTGGCGGGACAATGCGTCTTGGTGCTTATCCAACACACTTAAAACCAGGCTCTCTTGCCGAAAAAATATACCAAACAACAACGATTTCAGAACGTCATAGACACCGTTACGAAGTCAATACAGCATATAAAGAGCGTTTGGAATCAGCTGGACTCATGATTACAGGTTTTTCACCTGATGGCACATTACCTGAAATTGTTGAATACAAAGACCATCCATGGTTTATTTGCGTTCAATTCCATCCTGAATTAAAATCAAAACCATTTGCCCCACATCCTTTGTTCGTAGGACTGGTCAAAGCAGCTGACGATTACGCCATGACGCATCCAAGAAATACACAATAAAATTACATATACGTTGTTTTTATGCAAAAGCAACGATCCACTATTGAAACACACATCATATGGCGATAACATAAGCTAAACGATGTCTACAAACAGGTGATTTATGGCTGAAAAATTTGATGAATTTATTGACGAAATTGAGAAAGATATCCGTCAAGAACGATTCGAAAAACTATGGAAAGAATATGGAAAAGCAGCATCCATTGGGATCATTGCAATCCTTGGTATTTCCAGCAGCTGGTTTTTTTGGAATAAACACCAAGATAACCAACTTAAATTAACATCTGAAAAATTTATAAAGGCGCAATCTCTTGTTGAGCGTGGTGATATTTCAGCAGGTCTTGGCGTATATGACAGCATAATTGCCGATCAATCAAAGACATACAGCGCCCTTGCCCAAATCGCAAAAGCCGCCGTTTTATTTAATAAGGGCGGTGAAGATGCACGAAAAGCAGCGGATCAACTATCAAAACTTACCGCTGATTCAAAAGCAGATCCAATAATGCGTGATTTCGCAAGTATTGCAATCATTCGCAACGACATCGAATTATTAAATATTCAATCACTCAATGATGAAACAAAAGAAAAATTAAAGGCTCACCTTGCAAAATTAGAGACATTATCAACGGAAAAATCACCTTGGCGTCTTATGGCACTCGACCTGAAAGGCATCATATTTTTCATTCTCAACGATTATGCAAAGGCATCAGACGTGTATATTTCCATCGCACAAACAGAGGGCTGTCCACGTGGCATCCTTGCCCGTGCTGAAATTATGTCACAGCTCGCCCTTAAGAACATGCAAACAATAACTCAACCCAACGGTTAACGAATGTAAAAACGTTTGTGAATACATATGACCATTGATCCATCCCTTCTTTCGCTTTTAGTTTGTCCCGTTACACGTACACGGTTGATTTATGATCAAACCACGCATGAGTTGATCAGTGATGTTGCGGGACTTGCCTTTCCAGTACGTAATGGCATCCCCATCTTACTTGTAACAGAGGCGCGATCACTGACTGATACGAATAAGTCATCTCGTTAAAGTAAGTTTAATGCTTTAAGCTGTTTTGCAGAGACTTCTTTCACCATGCCAGGCTTTAGATCGCCCAATTCAAACGCACCATACGATAAACGAATTAAGCGATTCACATCAAGCCCTAAATGATTCATAACTCTTCGGATTTCTCGGTTTTTCCCCTCAGTCAATGTCATCATAATCCAATGGTTGCGTCCATTTCGTGTATTGATATCAATATCAACATCAATACTGCCATAATGATAGCCATCGATTGTGATGCCGTCCTTTAATTTCATCAGCTGATCAACAGGCAAATTGTCACCAAAAACGCGCACGCGATAACAACGTTTCCATGCTGTTTTGGGCGCCTCAGCATAATGTGCAAAACTGCCTTGGTTTGTTAAGATAATAAGTCCCTCTGAGTTTAAATCCAACCGACCAATTGAGACAACATGTGGTAGTCCGTGGCGTTTGACTTCATCGAAAACGGTTGGTCGCCCTTCGGGATCGCGGTGTGTTGTAATCACGCCAACAGGTTTATAATAGAGCCATACACGTAATCGATCGGGTGGTGTGATTGGTTTTCGGTCAACCGTAATCGTATCTTTATCAAGATCAACAAAGGTGGTAACCTCCGTTACAATTCGACCATTAACGGCAACGTGACCTGTTTGAATAAGCACTTCTGCCTGACGACGAGAGGCAACACCGCAAGTGGCAAGTATTTTTGCAAGGCGCGTGCCTTGTGGTTTTGTTATTTCTGACATATTGTTTTTTATTACTCTTCTTTAAAAATAGGAAATGACTTTTTCATGATATCACTGTCTCCTCCCCCATGTCATGTTCGGACTTGATCCGAATATCTCTACGACTGAAGGGGCAAATACTAAACAATTACAGCAAATCTCGATACAAATCACGTCACTCAGGATTTCCACCCTCAATTAACGCCATTTTCCACTATTAATCAATATCCATGTTCACAGTGTTTGTTTTAATTGCACCTGTGCTGATGCAATGAAGGCATTAAAAATATTTTTATCAAGATCATGTATCAAGAATTCAGGATGCCATTGTATGCCAACAACAAATGGGTGAATGGTTGATTCAATCGCTTCGACAATTCCATCATCGGCAGTAGCGCTTAACCTTAAGTCTTGGCCAATGCGATCAACAGCTTGATGATGCACGCTATTAACAGCACACGATGTATCTGGATAAAGCATTGACAAATGCGTGCCTTTAATAATCTGAACGTCGTGCGCGGTTAAAAAAGCTCTGATTTTGGGGCTATGCTCCACAGGCTCAGTACCTTCTGAGCGCCTCACCTCTGGTACATGCTGGTGCAGAGTACCACCACATGCAACATTTAACAACTGCATCCCGCCACAAATCCCTAAAATGGGCTTCTTTGCGGCAAGAAAGGCTCTACAAAGGGCATATTCAAAAGCTGTCCGATCGGGTTTTACCATTACGGTTGGGTGCCTCTCATTTACGCCATAAAGAGCTGGATCAACATCAAACCCACCACCTGTAATTAAAAGCCCATCAAGTGCATCAACATAATCATCAACAAGGGCTTGATGATAAGATAAATTTAAGGGAATGCCACCTGCTTGTTCAACAGCCTCAACATAACGATAACGAAGAGCATACCATGGCTCAAGATGATACCAACTACCCTCAGGTTGTTGGGCGGGATCTACTGAGTCAAGAGTAATACCAATGCGTGGTTTTTGAGACATGCCATATCTTCCATTATAACGTATATTACCATCTTAACGAAAAATTATGATTTAGGATAGCTTCTTGGATAATGGTCAGGTATTTCAGGAGTCGGTTCAGACTGCCTTCCGCATGCTGTCAGCAGTGCAAGCACGATGATACACAAGCTTGCCAGAATAATTTTATGTGGAATAAATGTTGGAAATATTTTCATTGACATTTTCTTTTTAGATTACTGTCTTAAGGAGCATAGAAGAAAATGGTGGGTGATGAAGGGATTGAACCTCCGACCCTCTCGGTGTAAACGAGACGCTCTACCGCTGAGCTAATCACCCATTTTACTAAAAAGTATTTAAAAAGGAGCCTTACTAACTAAGACCCCTTATAAGTAACATTGATCACTTATCAATGCAAGCTTTTTTTACACTTCAACCGCATCTTTTAATTGCTTGCCAGGACGGAATTTTGGAATTGATTTTGCTGGAATCGCAATTTTCTCACCTGTGCGAGGGTTGCGACCTTCGCCAGCTGGACGCTTTGTTACACCAAATGTACCAAAACCGAGCAAACGAACTTCTTCGCCAGCCTTAAGGGCTTTTGTAATAGAGGCAAGAACGGCTTCTACCGCACTTTCGGAATCACTTGTTTTTAGACCAGTCGTTTGCGCAACGCTGTTTACGAGATCAGATCTGTTCACGATTGAACCTTTCATTTCATGAGTTTACAGGTCAATTGTAAATATCGTTTTTTTTAGGTCAACAATTTTCGCTATAAAAGTGTTGGCAAAACGTAAAAATGGGTTTCTTTTTTTAAAATAGTTCAGGAATCGTGTCTTTAAAAGCACAGGTCAATGTTTCGAAAGAGGTTTCAACACCAAGATCAAGCAAAGATGTAACGCCAAACTGTGAAAGCCCGCACGGAATAATCCCCTGAAAATGATCAAGATTAGGCGCCCAATTGAACGAAAAACCATGCCATGTAATACCATGCGTAACCCGCACACCAATTGCGGCTATCTTTTTCTCAGCCCCTGTTTTTGGATCAATAACCCAAACACCAATACGGTCATCATAAAGAGCCCCCTCAAGCCCATACCCCCTCAACACAACAAGTATCCAGTGTTCAAGTATTTTGACATAGTGACGCACATCTATGCCAATTGCCTTTAAATTAATCATGCAATAACCGACCAATTGACCAGGTCCATGATAGGTATATTGACCACCACGCCCCGTTTCATATACAGGCAATGACCCTGGCGACAAAAGATCGTGCGGTTTAGCACTACTGCCCCCCGTGTAAAGAGGAGGGTGCTCTAAAAACCAAATAAGATTCGATGCAGCGTCTTTATGAATAGCCCGAACACGTTCTTCCATGACATTTATGGCATGCGGATAATCAACAGGTGTATAAGTGACTGTATAATGCGTTCGGCGAGACTGATGAATTGCTTGAGATGTATCATCGTTGGAGGGCATGAGATATCTCTGCTTTTTCCTAAAAATTACCAACGATTCACAAATCGTTGACTAACTTGGTGGGCGCCGTAGGATTCGAACCTACGACCCGCTGATTAAGAGTCAGCTGCTCTACCAACTGAGCTAGGCGCCCGATCGTTCTTTTATACACCATCAAAACAACTTGATTCAAGTCTTTATTCGATTACGTAGGGTTTTTTGGCATTTTTTTATGGATAAAATGAGTCTAATTTAATCATTTATTAATTATTTTATATTTATAATAGATCATTAGTTTGAATAATATATTGTGATTAATGATGCGAATGTTAAACTTTATCTTTTTTGTATTGTTCACAAATGGTGTACATGCATCATTAGACGATACGTTGTCATTGAACGGCAATTCAAGCGACACAACTACGACAGAAAAATCGAATAGCAGTAACAACTCCAAACGAAGCGCTGTTATCGCCCTTAAACGTGAAATCGCTTATACACGTTATCAAGATCTATTAACAGGAATGCCTGAACATTTAGGCGAACAGGCCATCGACCAATTTATTTTATTAGAGAGAGCCGAAATCAACTCAGAATCCTTCATTACAGCAATCAATAAGTTTGCTGACTTGCAATTATCATGTGCTGCAAAAAATACAGATCATCATATTGATAACCCAAGAAAAGATAGTAAAAACCTCCGCAAATTAATGTTAATTAAGGAACTCACAGGTTTTCTTATCAACTTAAAACAGGCAGGGCTGAATGATCAATATTCACTCTCTAAGATTTACGCACAACTCAAATTCGATACCACAGATGGTCTTGTAACCACCTTTTTTGTGGCGCGTATTATTGAATTAATCAAAGCTGTTATTCACAATAAAGAACGCTTCCCACCATTACGATCCGAATATATCTCAGAGGAAAAACAAACAGAGCGTCTTTTTACACATACAAGTCTTGGTGATTCCGTATCACGAAAGAAATTACCACCGATAGAAACGGCATCAACATCACATCGCGCACAGATTTTCAGGCGGCTTCTAAGGTTCGACGTGCGGTAAAGGCCGTGTGCAACGTTCCATCGTCTAGGTAATCAAGCTCTCCACCAACAGGCACACCATGGGCAAGCGTTGATAGTTTCACACCAAATGGATGCAACAAATCCGCAATATAATGCAAGGTTGTTTGCCCCTCAACCGTCGCATTAAGCGCCAAAACAACTTCGGTAATACCGCTGTTTTTTACGCGATGCAAAAGAGGCTCCAACGTTAATTGATGCGGCATAATGTCATCCACTGCCGACAATAACCCACCCAACACATGATAACGCCCTTTGTAAGTATGCGCACGCTCCAACGCCCAAACATCGGCAACGTCAGCCACAATGCATAAGGTTAATTGATCGCGTCTTGGGTCGGTGCATAACGTACATGGATCATGCGTATCCAAAGAAAAACACGTTTGGCATGTTTTGACATTCTGTTCCATCTCAACAAGCGCCTGGATAAATGGTCGCAACGTTTCTGTCCGTCGCTTAAGAAGGTGCAAAATTAAACGCCGCGCCGATCGCGGCCCAAGTCCAGGCAAGCGGCTCGCCAATGAAATAGCATGTGACAATTCAGGTCCATTCATGATGTGCTGCTTTCTGCTAAAAATGATCTGGCAGGGATATATACCCATTAGTACCAAATTTTTCTGTCATTTTAAATGGATTAATTAATCAATTATTAATTTTTTATGATTACACTATATTCATGAATATAAATAAGGATATATATTATGATTCGCTCTATTCTTGCTTTTTTAGGAGTCGTTATTATTATAGCGCTCATTTCATTATCAATTGCAAATACAAAACCCTCTGAAAACGCAAGCTTTTTTGCGCGAGTAGGACATTCAATTGGTGCCACTTTTTCAAAACTTGGTCATTTTTTTGGCAACCCCGATACAGACACAACGATTATGGAACCTAAGAAAAAAAAGGATAGCGCAAAATTAATGCGCAGCGAGGCAAAAGTATCTGAAAAACTCCATCTACACTATGCAGGCCCTCGAAGTGATGACAAACCTAAAAAGGAAAGTGTCGATTTAGATGAGGTTCAAAATCAAACAAACCCTTTACCAAAACCAGAGGAGCCATCCATAAATAATGATAAGAACCTTCCCGTACGCAAAAAAATTGCCCTAAATGCGGAACTTGATCGCGTCAAAAATGAAAAAGCAGATGTAGACGTAATCGACAAAAAAGTACTGAACCAAATGCCACCTGTTCCATTAGCAACAACAGTAACAGCAGAGGCCGCCGCAGAGGAAGTTGAAAACCTTGACAAGTTGGAGGCTGATTTTGCCAGCGGCAATCCACCAAAAGACTCAAAAGCACCAAAGTCAGCACTTCAAAATGGACGGTTAAAATAAATGCTGCTTCAAATTATTCTATTATACGGCTCGTTATGTATTGCAAGTTATGCGAGTCAAAACGCAATAAATTTTGAACAAGAAACAGATATGCCAGATGGTGTTATAGCCGACTCACCTCAACCCCTCGATGATTTCACATCAGGGGATGATTTTAATCAGGTGGTTGAAATTACGTGCGAAACACCTGCTGATAAACGCACAGGTCCAATTCAAGCAAGAAATTTACACCAATTTAAACTATTAAAAAATCCGCCTTTAAGTGTTGATTTATCCCATAAAACAATACTTGATGGCGGTCTTGTTTATTCATTTGATTTAAACCGGATCCATCGCACACTTGATCGCCTTTCTGCCCTCTACAATTAACAATAAGGATAGACTCATTGCTGATCATTTTTCGTCTTTTTTATAAAATGATTATGTCTTGGATATGTGCAGCATGCCTTTTTATAAATAAGATTTCGTCAACGCGGCTGCAGGCATTTAGTTTACTTGAAATAGCGTTTGTTCTGATCATCATGGGCATAACCTCCCTTTATACAATCCCCACCTTTATACATGCACGTACGGTTGCAAAAATTCGTGAGACGGATGAAAAGTTAGAGGCACTGAGCTATGCCTTAGCAGGCTATGTGTTGATTCATCAGCACTTACCAAGCCCCGCAAATCCAATCGCACCTGATGCAGATAGTGGAAGCGACGACCTAATGACAGGAATTATTCCTTACCGAAAACTAGGTATTCAGGCTAAAGATGCAAAAGATAGCTATAACAATTGGATTAGCTATTCTGTGTCACCAGGTCTAAGGCAGCCTACACGCTCCATGCCCACCCCCATGCCCGTAATAGGCAGTGATCGTTTTTGCCAAATTCCCGCATCAGTTATGGCTTTATCTGTGCACAATGGACACGGACAATCACTATTACGACAAACAAGTGACGATATGATGGCCTTTGTACTGATCAGTCATGGCAAAAATGGCGATGGGGCTTTTGATCATAAAGGGCAACGGCGCCCTGTCCATACCCCGTTAAAAGAAAAAAATAGCGATGGAAATGCTGTTTTTATAGACGCGCCTTTAACACATGAATTTGACGATCGCGTACGATGGGTCACACGCAACAACCTGATGGCTATTTATGCCAAACGCCCTTGTGTACGTTAATCAACTTCTCTTTTTTCGCTAACGAATCCTAATTTACAAAAAGAGAAAACCACCATTTTGTAAAAGCAAAATAGAGGGGAATACCAATTGTCAAATTAAATGGAAACGTTACAACAATTGCCGCTGTCAAATAAACGGCAGGATTTGCTTGCGGCAAAGACATACGAACAGCCGCAGGCGCCGCAATATACGATGCACTTGCAGCCATTGCTGCAAATGTTACAGTACTTCCAACACTAAGACCAATAAGATGACCGATTACAATCGCAATAAAGGCATTTACAATAGGGATAAAGATGGCATAGAAAGTAATAAATCCTTTTAAAATCCCAATATCTTTCAAACGTTGTCCAGCAACTAACCCCATATCCAATAAAAATAAAACTAATATTCCCTGAAAAGGGTCTACGAAAAAAGGCGATATCTTTTGAATACCTTTTGCACTGCTTAATAAACCAATAAAAAGACCACCCAATAAAAGCAAAATACTTTTACTAACTAAAATAATTTTAACACGTTTAAAAAGGGACATTGGCTTAAGCGCATCATCATAAGAAGATTGACCTTTCTGGGCCAACAACAAAGCAACAACGATACCTGGTATTTCCAAAATCGCAACAAGTGCTGTCATAAATCCATCAACAGGGAACTGCGTTGCTTCAATAAACGTAAGAGATGCCATAAACGTAATAACAGAAACAGACCCATAATGCGCAGCAAGAGCCGCCGCATCTGTCCGTTTTAGTTTACCCATAACCCGCGCAATAAAAAATGCCAACACAGGAAGAAAGCATCCTAATATTAAGGAGGCTATACACGGGATAATAACGACAGCAAATGACGACTGACTAAGGGAGAATCCCCCTTTTATCCCCAACGCTAAAAGCAAATAATAGGATAAAACATTATAAAAACCTTCAGGCAACCTTAAATCACTTTTAACCCAAACAGCAAATAGTCCCAGAAAAAAAGCAAGAACCATTGGCGAAAGTAGATTATTCTGAATAAGTTCAAATGAAATCACGTGTTACAATCCCTTTTGACCCATTTTCACAAATTTCTCACGGCGATCTTTCAGCAACTGCGCGCCATCTAATGTCAGCAACGGAACAAGCGCCCCTTCAATTGTTTCTTTTACTTGCCGCAATATCGCTGTTTTATGCCGATGGGCACCGCCCACAGGTTCAGCAATAATTTTATCAATAACACCAAGCTGCAGCAAATCTTGCGCTGTTAATTTTTGAGCCTCCGCCGCCTCAGGCGCCTTTGTTGCACTGCGCCACAGGATAGAGGCGCACCCCTCTGGGGAAATCACCGAATACACGGCATGTTCCAACATCAAAACCGTATTAGCCGCCGCAATTGCAATGGCGCCACCTGACCCACCTTCACCAATAACAACACTTAAAAGGGGCACTTTTATATCAAGACACACGTGTATGCAGCTGGCAATGGCTTCGGCCTGACCACGTTCTTCTGCCTCAATCCCTGGAAATGCGCCCGCTGTATCAACAAACGTAATGACGGGCAAATTAAAACGATCGGCGAGACGCATCAAACGCTGGGCTTTTCGGTACCCTTCTGGCTTTGGCATACCAAAATTATGTTTTATACGCGTTTCTGTATCATGCCCTTTTTGCTGCCCGATCACCATCACCGAACGCCCTAAAAGCCGCCCAAAACCCCCGATAATTGCGCAGTCTTCACCAAACAAACGATCGCCCGACAGCGGCATAAAATCATCAACCAGGCTATCAAGGTAATCAAAAAACTTAGGGCGATCTGGATGACGGGCAACTTGAACTTTTTGCCACGGCGTGAGGTTTTGATAGGTCTGACGAAGCAAACGATCCGCCTTATTTTGCAAACGTGCTACTTCATCAACGATATTAAGATCACGACCAGAGATATGGCGTAATTCCTCTATTTTCCCCTCAAGGTCAGCAATTGGCTTTTCAAAATCTAAAAACTTTGTCATACGTCATTTTATGTTATGATTATCCCTTATTACTTAACCTTCTTTTGCGAATAAGGCAAGTTCTGTTTTGCAGATTGTTGGCAGATCTTCGGGTCAAGCCCTTTCAATCTACATTAAGTTTTAATTGACAAACGAAAGTCTGTCGTCATGGCGAGCAAGGAAGTTGCGTGGTCATCTAAAAAAACAGGCATTTCCACAATAACAGTCGCTGGATCACCACAAAAGCCTTCGGCTTTTTCGTGATGACGGCAGGTTTGAATCATGCTGCTTATTTTTGCACAAATCCTAAGGTCTGTCTTTTTTCACAAGCGCCATTATTTTTTTAGCCATTAACGTTTTTTTAATGTTTTCGGCATATATTTAAATTGTAAACAGCAAAACATTTATTTTTTTCAAAGCAGGAGTATTTTTTTATGAAAAATAAATTTCTAGTATCATTATTATTTGGCACAGCCCTCTGTGCAGGTTTCGGCGATG
>CANKZX010000047.1 GCA_947488275.1 Alphaproteobacteria bacterium
CAAGTTCACCTGTTTTATCATCAACATAAAAGTGCCCTTGCGCGGGTCCATTAATACCATACGCCCAAAAAAGCCCTGTATTAAACCACTGCGGTGAATTCGGTGCACACATCTGGCTCGCTAACATAAAACGCAATTCATCATAGAAAGCAAGCGCATCATCTTCTGCATCAAAATAGTTATTTTTATAACCCCAATACGTCCATGTTCCAGCCAAACGGTCAAAGACATGCTGCGATGATGTTTCACTGCCAAACGTTGTCCCTTCTTTAGCCTCACGGCGCCATAACCAAGAAGGCACACCTTCTTCAGGAATAGCGACAACTTCAGCAGGCACACCAGCCTTACGAAAATATTTTTGCGCCAAAACATCACACGCCACTTGTGACCACGCATCAGGCACATCAATATTATCGAGCTTAAAAACAATAGATCCATCTGGATTGCGAATTTCACTACTCGCCGATTTAAATGCGATAGAAGCATAAGGTGACTGACCAGCTGTGGTACAACGGCGCTGAATTTTCATGTAATAGAATCCTTAAATAGGGTTTATCTTAATTTTAACAAAAAACACAACATATAGGCTGATGATGACGTTTTTCAATCTACATATTGTTATATATGCTGCTAACATGCCGCAAAAAAAAGATAAAAACAAGGCTTGAAAATAAAAAAAAAGGGTGATAAACGAGAAAAAATTCATTCAAAAAATATCATTAAAATGAACATAAAAACTTACCATCTTTTAAGAAAAAGATATCCCCTGACAAAGGCTTAGGATTCCTATCGTTAAGATACATTAAGCACCTTAATCGTTCTATTTTTGATTTAATTCTTTTAATATTTCTGTAAAAATAGATGATACAAAAAAAGGGTCAAGCGACAAAATATTTTTCTCATAATAACGCCCTTCGTGGAAAACGCGCATTAAAAGAGGTTCTGTCGTTACCGCTTGATCGACCCTTACGCCATTTACATAATCCACATAAACTCCTAGTGCCGTCCGACAATTTCCACCTAAATACACAGCAAAGTCTCGTTCAAGTTGTGCAATCACTTGCGTTTGCGGGTCATTTAGCACATCAAATAAATATTGCTTTTCAGGACAGCATTCAACGGCTATAATGCCTTGCCCTGCAGCAGGCACAAATGTTTGAATCGGTAGAATTATTTGTTGCAACATTGGATAGGCATCTAAAAAAGCATCCCCCACCAATCCAAGACGCTTTAAGCCAGCTGCCGCCAAAATTGTGAAATCAACCGCCCCATTAACAACATGATTTAGCCGCGTCCCAACGTTTCCACGTATATCAACATAACTTAATCGCGGCCACACACCTTTTGCTTGCGCGGTACGTCGCGGCGAACATGTTCCCAAACAGGCTGAAGATGTTGCACGTTCTGGAAACTGATTTTTCTTTGCGATCAAAACATCACGCGCATCATCGCGCTTTAAATACGCACCGAGCACCAATGGTAACGTATGGCATTCAACATCTTTTAAGGAATGCACCGCACCATCAATTTCATTACTTAATAAAGCATCTTGTAATTCTTTTGTGAAAAGCGCTTTACCGCCAATATCATGCAAACTTTTCGTTGTACAATCACCACGTGTTGTAAATGGAATAATGTCAACGACGAGCGTTGGATCACTTTTTTGCAAACGATGACGAACAATGTCTGCTTGTATCATAGCGAGAGGGCTGGCGCGTGTGCCAATACGAATCATAATAATTAATCAACACAATAGAAATGCTATACGAAAGGACATACTGTTTAAGATAAAACAGCACATATGCGATTTACTATAACATTCACGAATAACATAGCAATAAATAAATCTATGCAACGCGTTAAAAAAATAATGTCTTATCCTCCCACCAAATTAAAGCTTTTTTTATCATTCATCCTGTAAACTAAAAAAGAAGAGGGAAAACGCATTTCGCCTATTTCGCAATCTGATTTTTGCGGCTATGATGACGTAAAGGATAAACCCGATAAAGGGGACATAGATAAATCGATGGAAATAATTTTATTAGCACTCTTAAGTACCTTTGTTTTTTACCGTTTATGGAGTGTCCTTGGCACACGTACTGGCAATGAAAAAACACGGGATTTGAATATCCAAATAAAAAAAACGGATACTGTTAATGTTGAAACAGATAATGTTATCGTATTGCCGCAACGTAAAATGCGTATGGCGGATCGTAGTGATGAAGAAAATTCGCTCCCTCAATATATGGAAAGCCTAATCGCACTCAAACAGCATGATCCATCCTTTTTGGAAAGCAATTTCTTGCGTGGCGCATGCCGTGCGTTTGAACATATCGTTAACGCTTATGCCGATGCCAATCAAAGCAAGCTCAAAAAACTGCTCAGTTCAGATGTTTATGATAAATTTGTACACGCCATTGAAACACGTCAGAAACGTGAAGAAACACTTACCGTTGACATTCAATCTGTTGATGCCCATATTTCAGATATTAAATTAACAGAAACATCTGCCATCATAACTGTTTTATTCGAAAGCGAACAAATGCTCGTCACCATTAATGCAGATGGTCAAAGTTTCGACAATCCAGCACGCCTTACAACAAATGTAAATGATGTGTGGACCTTTGAAAGACCACTTGATGATACATCTAATATGTGGATTCTTATAAAGACTGAATCAAAGCAAGCGTAGAAGAGTCTTTAATAACCCTATTGAAACTGAAAGAAAATCATGTCTTTTCCGTGCACACTGCTCTCTCTCGTCCTTCTTTCTTTTCTCCTATTATCGCGAGGTCAAACTCGCAAAACAATTGATTTATCTCTAACAAAGGTATCTTTTGAGACTATCCCTGGCTATCAAAATGACCAAATTGTGGATGCTGTACCTGCACTCAAACGATCTTGTGCCGTCATGTTAAAGCAACCTTCAAAAACATATAGCGTGCCAGAAACAGCAAACCTTAGTGGTACCTACAAAGACTGGACCCCTTTTTGCACTGCCGTTATGCACGAACAATCATCCAGCACCGCACGATGGAAATCAATCCTTCAGACACATTTAACCCCCTATCGCTTATCCCTTGATGGACGCCAAGAAGGACAATTTACAGGATACTATGAACCCCTTCTTCATGGATCAAAACGTAAACATGGACGGTATCAATTCCCTCTTTATCGTTATCCTTCGGCTCAGGAAGCGAAACGTATTAATGTCAAAATCCCTCGTTCGGATATTGTGCGTGGTGCTCTTACGGGAAGAGGACTTGAGCTTCTTTGGGTTGACAGTCCTGTCGACGCCTTTTTTGTGCAAATTCAAGGATCAGGTCGTGTTAAACTCGATACAGGGAAAATGATCAATATTGGGTACGCAGGGCAAAATGGACACCCCTATCATCCCATCGGAAAAACACTTGTTCAGAATGGTGAATTAACCCTTAAAAATGCAACGATGCAATCCATACGTCATTGGATTAAAACACACCCAAAACGTGCTGAAGAAATCATGTCAACCAATCATAGTTATGTATTTTTCCGTATTATTGATGGCACTGATGGTCCCATTGGATCACAAGGCGTTCCCTTAACAGCCAAACGCAGCATTGCAGTTGATCCTGCTTATATTGGTCTTGGAAGTCCTATTTGGGTTGACATTGAACACCCTGATATCAATCACCCTTCAAAACATCATCATAAAAAAACACATCTCCAACATCTTGCTATTGCACAAGATACAGGTGGTGCCATTAAAGGTGGTCTTAGGGCTGATTATTTTTGGGGATTTGGAGCCGAAGCAACGGATCTTTCAGGACGTATGAATAGTAAAGGAAAACTTTACTTATTGCTCCCCAAGAATTAACTCAAAAGAAACATGTAAAAACACGATGTCAAATGATAATCTTTGGGAACAGTACACAAAAAATATCAAACCGATTAAAAAAAATAATACCATCATCCCTGAAATAACAACGGTTATTCGTAAGGATGATGGCACCCCTATTAAAATACGTCCACGTAAAATTGATGTGGTTCTTCAACCCCGTGTTTGGAAAGGTGAAGCATCTGAGCGATGGACACACGAAAAAGTCACGCAGCTGACCCAAAAAAATGTGAAGCACAAGAAAATTGAAGGACGAATTGATCTGCATGGCTATACCGTGGCGCGCGCAGAAGAAGCCTTACAGCGATTCTTTATATGGGCACAAACATCTGATGTGCGTTTTGTTTTAGTGATTACAGGAAAAAGCGGTGTGTTAAAAGAATTCGTTCCCACTTGGTTTAAAAGTCACGCTGAATACGTGGTTGGGTTCACCGATGCGCAACCAAAAGATGGTGGAACAGGTGCGTTTTACGTGCATGTTCGAAAAATGCGTCGCTAATTCCTAAACGTATCATTTATTTTATATAAAAAACTTATCCCCATAACCTGTGGATAAGTCTGTGGATAACTTATTAAGAAAGTGTTAACAGTGGCTGATTTCCTCAGCTTTGACGGGTTTGCCTAAAAAATAATCACGCCTCAGATAGCGCAGTTTTCCTTAACTTTTAATGGATTTTATTCTATACAATACTTCTACTTACAACATTCAATCGATCAATCAAATTTTACACAAGGTTGTGGATAAGTCTGTGGAAAAAAGATTATATTTCTCTCTCCCCATCGGAAATAAAAATACCTCTTTTTACCAACATCATCGTCATAACAAGCCTATGATTCACCCTGACGAGAAATAAGCATTCATGTATAAAAAGATATACGATTAGCGTCTACCTTGAAAAAAATCATGTAACAGAATCCCGCAAGCCGATTCATTAATACCGCCAACAACCTCTGGCTTATGAAGGCTGTGCTGAAAAACACGGGCACCATGTTCGACAGCACCTCCCTTGAGATCATAGGCACCAAAAATAAGCCGTCTAATTCGTGCATGTGCAATAGCCCCCGCACACATCGCACAAGGCTCTAATGTAACATAAAGATCGCACTCTGTTAAATGAGTTGTCTGAAGGAAATGAGAAGCCATTCGAATGCATTCAAGTTCAGCATGCGCCGTTGGATTCTGCTGCGCACGCATCTGATTCGAAGTCGCGGCAATAACCCGACCATCATGAACAATAACAGCACCAACAGGAACTTCATCGTTATTTTTAGCACATAATGCTTGCTGAAAAGCATGTTCAAAAAATGACATTTTACGAGCAATCATCGCTACACGTGTAAACTAAAAACGGGGAAAACCTTGATGTGGAGATTTATTAAATGGCGGGAGTGACGGGACTCGAACCCGCGACCTCCGGCGTGACAGGCCGGCGCTCTAACCAACTGAGCTACACCCCCACATCAAGAATGTATATCTTTTATATACGTCTATCCTTTTTTCGTCAATCTTTTTTTTTACATTTCCCGCATTCAGATGACTACACCTGCCCAAGATTCCGAATTTTTACTTTGGGATGCACCTCAGCCTGAGAAATAATAATCGTTGATGGACGTGCGCGATCAAGAATACTGCGAACAAACGGTCTAACGGCGGCACTTGTAATTAATGCGGGCGTTTCCCCCATCAAAGCGACACGGTCATAACTTTGTCTAATTTTATTAATAAAATCTTGAATCATGGATGGTGGCATAGCCAATTGCCGATTATCATAATCCCCAACAAGACTATCATTGAAATTTTGTTCCCAAAGGGATGATAAAGTGAAAATCGTCAGTTGACCATTACTATCCGCATTAGCAAAACTAATTTGCCGCATCAAACGAAGGCGCACATGCTCCGTGATCAGCGTTAAATTGCGTGTCATCGCACTCCCCTCGGCAATTCCTTCTAAGATCGTATTCAGATCACGGATTGATACCCGTTCACCGATAAGGTTTTGTAAGATACGTTGAATGCCACCAACACTTATTTGACCTGGCACAATATCATTTAATAATTTCTTATAACTTTCACTCAAATTTTCCAAAATATGTTGCGTATCAGCATAAGACAAAAGTTCAGTCACATTATCTTTTACAATTTCAGAGAGGTGTGTTGTGAGAACAGTTGGCGCCTCCACCAGAGTATACCCCATTTTCTCAGCTTGTTTACGTATGTGCTCAGGAATCCACATTGCCTTTAAACCAAAACTGGGCTCAATCGCTTCTTCACCTGGCAATTGAATTGGATTACCACGTGGATCCATAACCATAATTTGATTCGCACGAAGTTCACCACGCCCCGCCTCCATTTCTTTAATACGAATAACGTAATGATTTGATGGCAACTGCATATTATCTTGCAAACGAACTGATGGTAAAATGATTCCCATATCATTGGCAAGTGTTTGCCGCAACACACGAATCTGATCCGTTAACCGCTGGTTTCGTTCACTATTGACAAGGGGCAGAAGACCAAGACCAAGTTCAATACGAATAACATCCACTGCGGGTGCTCTGGTTAAGTTTTCGGCAACCTTGGCGGCACTCTTTTCTTCTTGTGTGCGCTCCTCCAAAGCTTGATCTTCTTGATTTTTCTGGGCGCTCTTCTCTTTTTGTGATTTATACGTAAACCAACTTCCTGAGCCCGCAAGTGCCGCCAATAACATAAACGGAAACATTGGGATACCAGGAAGAAAAGCCATTGCTGCTGACAAAAAAGCACTCATCCCTAGTGCAGAAGGGTAGGCGCTTAATTGACCAAAAAGGGCACGATCGGTCGTTCCTTCAATGCCACCTTTTGATACAAGTAGACCTGCGGCGGTTGACACAATAAGGGCTGGAATTTGCGTTACCAAACCATCACCAACTGTTAGAACAGTATAGGAACGCATCGCATCTATAAAATCCATATTATTTTGTGCAACACCAATAATGACGCCACCGATAATATTGATAAATGTAATCAAAAGACCAGCAATGGCATCACCTCGCACAAATTTTGCTGCACCATCCATTGACCCATAAAAATTACTTTCACTTTCAAGCTCTTTTCGTCTTAATTTTGCTTCTGTTTCATTAATTAAACCAGCGGACAAATCCGCATCAATTGCCATTTGTTTACCAGGCATTGCATCCAAACTAAAACGTGCTGATACTTC
Source organism: Alphaproteobacteria bacterium (assembly GCA_947488275.1). Lineage (GTDB taxonomy): Bacteria > Pseudomonadota > Alphaproteobacteria > Paracaedibacterales > CAIOTO01 > CAIOTO01. The sequence continues at coordinate 7,078 of CANKZX010000047.1, forward strand.
TGCAATACGTCCCGAACCCTTTGTAATAACAACAAAGTTAACAATAATCAAAATAGCAAAGACAATAAGCCCAATAACAAAATTACCCCCCATCGCAAATTCACCAAAGGCAGCAATCACTTTACCTGCAGCGTGCAACCCTTCATGCCCATGTGATAAAATAAGACGTGTTGAAGCCACGTTAAGGGCTAAACGAATCATTGTGGAGACAAGAAGAACCGTTGGGAATGAACTAAATTCCAATGGTTTCAAAATAAACAAAGACGTCATTAAAATCAAAACAGACAAAGTTATAGATATTGAAAAACATAAATCCATCAAAAAACTTGGCATAGGCATAATCAAAATGACCATGATTAAGATAATACCAAAGGCAAACGCAATATCCGAATGTTGCGTTAAAACCTTTAAATTAAACGTAAATCCATTCGATGATTTTACAGGTAACGCCTCTGCCATTTATTAATACGCCTTTTGTCCATGACTTGTTTGATTGGCATACCGTGCGATGGGCTCCTCCACAACCATACCAAGCTCACTATATTCGCGAATTTTATTGCGCAACGTTCGAATCGAGATTCCCAAGATATTCGCGGCATGCGTGCGATTACCAAGACAATGTGTCAATGTTCCAAGAATCAAATCACGCTCCATAGCAGCGACTGTTTGACCAACATAGATCGGTTTATTATCATTGTTTTCCGCAGATGCATGAATAGAGTTATTTTTATCAACAGAGACATCAAGGCTAATAAGGTTAGGACCAAAAATATCTTCGGGTTCAATCACAGACTGACTCAATAAAACCGCACGATGAATTGTATTTTCAAGCTCACGCACATTACCCCGCCATGAATGTTTCTGAACCAAGTCAATGGCTTGTTCAGAAAATGTTTTATGGCTTAAATGGTTAATATCACAATATTTTGTAATGAAGTATTCAGCTAAGGGCAAAATATCAAGGGGACGTTTATGTAATGGTGGAAGATGCAAATTAACAACATTGAGCCTGAAATAAAGATCTTCTCTGAAATCACCTTTATTAATGGCATCTAGCATATCACGATTTGATGTTGCAAGAATGCGAATATCGACAGAAACGGGCTGTGTTCCACCGACACGGTCAATGACACGTTCTTGAATGGCACGTAGTAATTTTGCCTGCAGTCGTGGGTGCATTTCACTAATTTCATCCAACAATAACGTACCGCCATTAGCCTCCTCAAATTTACCAATACGACGGGCAAGCGCCCCCGTGAATGCCCCTTTTTCATGTCCAAAAAGTTCTGATTCCAGCAAATTCTCAGGAATGGCAGCACAATTAATTGAAACAAACGCTTTATCGGCGCGTTTTGATTTTGAATGAATATACTTTGCCATAATTTCTTTACCTGTTCCCGAACACCCTGTCAGAAACACACTTGCTTCACTCGGCGCAATTTTATCGGCAAGCGATAACAAATTTTTCATAATCGGATCATTGAAGATAAAAGTTGATTTTTCTTCTGTTACCGCGCTTAAAACAGCGGCTATTAGTTCAGGGTCGGGTGGCAGGGGTAAATACTCCTTAGCCCCAGCTTCAATCGCTTCACCAGCAAGTTTTGGATCAGCATTCACACCACATGCAACAACGGGTGTGCAGATACGCTCTTGCATGATCGCTCTTAAAAAATGAGGAACATTTAAGAGGACGTCAACCAGAACAATATCCGCTCCTTTTCCCGATCGAAGGGCATTTAACCCCTCATCAAGGGTTAGCGTTTGCGTGACTTTTGCCCCTTTTTTTATGGCAATATGTGCCGCCACTGTGGCATGTCCCTGAAGCGCTCCGATAATAAGTACACGCATACGATTAGCTCCGATCTGATTTAATAATTTCGGTCATAGTAACACCTAGATGATCATCAACAATCACGACTTCACCACGCGCGACCATACGATTGTTTACATAAATATCAATAGCTTCCCCTACCCTTCGATCAAGTTCAACCACAGCGCCGCGACCAAGTTTTAAAAGTTGATGCACAGGCATTGTACTGCGACCAAGAATAGCTGAAATTTGCACAGGCACATCATAAACGGCCTCAAGTTCTTTCATGTCAATTTTGCTATCTGAAGATTCCTTCGGAAAGGTACTTTCTTCTTTAAAATCATCATTCTTATTCGTTTTTGGCGTTGATAATAATTGTTCAATATCATCACTCAAAATACCATCATTCGCGTTATCTTCGTTTATCATCACATATTTCCTTTAAATATCGATTGCATGCAGCTATCTGCTATTTCTTGAATTTTACTCATCACATCTGGCTGACTCCATCGGGCACCGCCACCCTTCCATTCCACAAAACACTCACTCGATTTAAGGGATGAATCAGCTTGCAAAGATACCTTATTATGGAACCGCTCCTGAATATCATCGATCCGTGCATGCATGTCATCAACAGCATCAGGTGCCAATTTAATAATTACGTGTTGATGATCAATAAGGGTTGAAAGAATATAACGAATTGCGTGTTCAAGTTCACACATGCCATACTGCTGAGCATAATATGGGAATAATTTCTCAATAATTGACATTGCAAGCGCCAATGTTTTGTCATTCATATATAACTCATAATTCTTTTCTTTTTCGAGAATATCTCCTAAATACTCATATATTTTAACAAGTGCACTTTGCATATGGCGTTGACGTTCTGTAACAGCTTTTAATTCACCTTGAATAAACCCTTCTTCAATCCCTCGCGTAAAACCATGCGCATAACCTGCCGAACGAGCACTCTCCACGTCATCAATTGTATAGAGAACGGGCAATTGAGCCTCGTTATCTGTTTCCATAACAATCGGCATCTCAGGTAAATCAAAATTTAAATTAAAAACAAAATTTTGCATATTTATATCCATCATCCAATAAGCTGATCGCCAGCATCTTTACCATTTGCAATAATAATCACATTTTGTGCCGCTAATTCTTTTGTCACGAGGACAACAGCACTTTGTGCATCTTCAACATCACGAAGCCTGACAAGCCCTAGCTGCTTAATATCTTCTTCCATTAATTTTGCAGCCCTCTCTGACATATTCGAGAAAAATAGATCCTTCATTACGTCGCTACTTCCTTTAAGAGCAAGAACAAGTTTATTTTTATCAACACTACGTAAAAGGGTTTGAATACTGGCATTATCGAGTCTCTCTAAATCCTCAAAGGTAAACATTAAGGATCGGATGCGTTCAGCTGATTCTGCGCTGCGTTCTTCAAGTGATTTTAAAAATTTTACTTCGCTCGCACGGTCAAAATTATTATAAATCTCGGCAACAATTTCATAAGTATCATATTTCTTACCGCGCGCAAGGTTACTCATAAATTCATGACGCAACGTATCTTCAACCGTCTCCATAATTTCTTTTCGTACCGATTCCATTTTAAGCATGCGCATAACAACCTCGATCGCAAAATCTTCAGGAAATAATGCTAAAATACGGGATGAATTAATAGGACGAATACGTGATAACACAACGGCAACAGTTTGTGGATATTCATTTTTTAAGAAACGCGCTAGCATTTCTTCGCTCACATTCCCTAATTTATCCCATAATGTTCGACCAGCGGGCCCTCTAATTTCATCCATAATCCCTTCAGCTTGTTCAGATGAAAGTACTTTTGAAAGAAGACGTTCTGTTGTTTCCATTGATCCGACAAGAGATCCCGTTGATGATATTTCATTAACAAAATCAACAAATGTTGTTTCAACCGCAACGGATTTAACCGAACCAAGATTCATCATCGCACTGGAGAGTTCTCGTATTTCCTCCGTCCCCATCAAACTAAAAAGCCGCGTCGCCACATCTTCTGGCAATGACATCATCATAATAGCTGCTTTCTCAACACCTCTATATGATTTATCGCGACGCTCTCGCTCTGCCATGATCTACTATTCCCTACTGTTAGTTTGTGTACATCCAGTTACGTAAAATCGCAGAGCTATGCTTGAAAGTTGTGTTTGAAGGAAAGGAATCAAGTGGCGTATTCTAATTTTTGAAAAAAGCTAAATTAGGAGATACGCCATGTCAAAAGATAATGTAATTACATTTAAAAATCCATCAGAAAAAGCAATCGATCCATTG
>CANKZX010000048.1 GCA_947488275.1 Alphaproteobacteria bacterium
ATATTTATAAAATGTGTCATTTTCACAACATCAGGTGAATATTTGGCGAATTAAAAGATGTTTTGCATATCTCATACGATGTGTTTTATGTCAAAAAGAATATGTAGACGACGCATGGTGCGTCACAGACTTTAAATTTCAGGAGTTTATATAATGAACAAATTTACAAGTGCATTGTTGGCTGTAACAGCCTTTTCTGCAACAGTTGCTATGGCTGAAGCGCCTGTAGCGTCAGCGACAGGTTTTTACCTTGGTGCTAACGCTGGTGCAGCAAATACGAACGTAAAGTATAGCTATAACAATAACAATACATTGGCTACGGTTGGTGCATCTTCAGCAACAACTATTGCTTCTGGAAAACAGCAAAACTATAAAGCTGAAACAGGTTCGTCAGCTCCTATTTTTGGCGCGTTTGCAGGTTATGGCATGCAAGTAAACAAAATGTATTTTGGTGGTGAGTTGTATGCTGGTTTTGATTCGTCAAAATTAACACCAATGGATGATTCAGCAACAGGTTCCGCTGGTGGATATTTTAAAGCAACCGTGCAACGTAAAAACTTTTTCGGTTTTGCGCCACGCGCTGGTTTCTTTATAACTCCGACTACAATGGCTTATGTTCGTTTGGGTGTTGAATTTGGTAAGTGGGAAGTGAAGGTTGATCCAAATTTTGCAACGATTGATGCATCAGCTGGTGTTACTTCGAATCAAAAAGCTGCTTCACGTAAGCAATTTAAGAATTCAAAAAATAAGGCTTCATTTGCACCAGGTTTTGGTTTTGAAGTGTTTATGACAAAGAATTTGTTTATGCGCGCTGAGTATAGTTATTTGTTTGGTCCAAGTATTGATGTTAACCAAAATATTGATGGTTATAATGCTGATGTATTTGCTGGTACGACACTTACGCATAAAGCAAAAATTACACAACATGCACTTAAAGTTGGTGTTGGTTACAAGTTCTAGTTTTGTTAATATTTGACGTGGCGAGAAGAGAAATCTTCTCTCCTTTATGATTACGTAAATAATATCACGTTAATTGTTTTAGTTTAATGTAAATGTTGTTATGTGGTATTCTGGCAACAACAATTAAAACAATTCTCAATGTGCGATGTTTTGTGAGTGTAATATTAAAAAAGCCATGTCAAAAAAGTGTATAAATCGATGTAATAATACATCGAAAGAATTTAATTTTAGGAGTTCTCATAATGAAAAAGTTTTCAATCGCATTGCTTGCAATGACTGCTGTTAGTGCAAGTGTAGTTATGGCTGATGCGCCTGTAGCCTCGGCAACAGGTTTTTACCTTGGTGCTGGTGGTGGTGTTGCAAGCACAAATACACAATACAGCTATTCAAATAACAATAACTTTCAAACGTATAGGTCAGGTTCCGCTGCTACTCCAACAGCAATTCCTTCAGCAAGCCAACAAAATACAAAAATTGATGGCAGTAAAACGGCCGCTCTTTTTGGAATGTTTGCAGGTTATGGTATGCAAATGAATCAAATGTATTTTGGTGGTGAATTGTATGCTGGCTTTGATACAACAAAAGTAACGCCAATGGATGATTCTGCAACGGGTAATCAAGCAGGTTATTGGAAAACAACAGTAACACGTAAGAATTATTATGGTTTTGCGCCACGTATTGGTTATTTTGTGACGCCAAGCACTATGGTTTATGCACGTTTTGGTATTGAACTTGGTAAATGGAATGTAAAAGTTGATCCAGATATGGGGACAATTAATTGGGATTGGAGAGGTGCTGGATCTATAACCCCTGCAGCTCTTAAACTCATGCAAGATGGTTCATCTAAAGCATTTCAAAAATCAAAGAATGCAGTTTCATTTGCCCCAGGTCTTGGTTTTGAAATGTACATGACAAAGAATGTATTTATGCGTGCTGAATATAGCTATCTCTTTGGTCCAAGCATTAGTGTTGATCAAAATATTGATGGTTACCCAAATACAACGTTTTATGGTACAGGCGTAACGCATAAAGTTAAAATCAGACAACATGCTGTAAAAGTCGGTGTTGGTTACAAATTCTAATCACGGTTTTCTGTGATTTATGTGGGGTTGGTTTTGCCAGCCCCATTTTTTTATTAGAAAACCGATCTAAAATAATTCATAAAATTCCAAATACGCTGCCTATCGCATGCGCTTTAAACACAGCGTTGCATGATTGCGGGTCACGTGGTTTCCATACTTGAAGACTCCATAAGCTGAAAAGTATATAGATATAGTGATTCATGCCGATTGGCTTTGCGCCTATTAAAAAAACAAACCCTATTCCATAACAGATCGCTACAACCATTTTCGGTGTATTTTCAAACCGAACCGCCATTGATTTGACGCCTACCATTTTATCATCTTGAATGTCTTGAAAGGCGTAAATTGTGTCGTAGGCAATCGTCCAGCACACACCACACAAAAATAACCAGGCAATCGTTGCGTCGATTGCATTAACCAAACAACTATAGCCCACTAGAACGCCCACGTTGAATGCGCACCCCAGTACAACTTGTGGATAATGGGTGATGCGTTTCATAAAGGGGTAAAGGATCAATAATATACCGCCCAGGCTTGCAAACCATTGTGCTTGTCGTGGAATGGTGCAAAAGACCGCTAGTCCCGCCATGCTTAATACGGCTGCACATAGCAGTGCCTCCGTTTGCGTTAACGTGCCACAGGCAAGGGGTCGTTCTCTTGTGCGTTCTACTTTTTTATCAACATCGCAATCAGCAAGGTCATTTATAATGCATCCAAGGCTCCGCATAATGATGGCGCCTGCACTTAACAGGATTGCATAAACGATGCATGCTTTTATGGAAACATTTTGCGTATGATAAGCATGCGCTATTCCCCACAGACATGGCCAGATCAGTAAAACTGACCCAATTGGTTTGTCAAAACGGATGAGTTTCAGGTATAAAGAAAGACGGCAGAACATTAATAAAGGCTCCTTTTGAATGACCACACGACTGTACCTTGAATTTGACGCGTCATGCAAGTCTATCCCTTTGTCGCGTGAGGATGCGCACTATCTTTTGCGTGTGCTGCGTTTAAAGGCAGGGGACGTGATTCATGTTTTTAATGAAACAGCGGGAGAATGGCGCTGTGTGTTAGCGGATGTGACAAAGATGGATGGTATGCTGTATATGCAAGATTGTGTGTGTCCACCGCATAATGAGCCTGCGACGTATCTTGTTTATGCGCCGCTAAAACATGATGCCATGGCATTTTTGTTTGAAAAGGCGGTGGAGCTAGGTGTGACTCATTTTCAGCCCATGATTACGGATCATGCTCAAAAATATGCTATGCATGCCGATAAGGTTCTGCGTCAGCTCAAGCAAGCCGTGCAGCAATGTGAACGTTTGTCAGTACCTAAGGTGCTTCCTGCTTTGCGATTTGATCAAATTGTGGCGCACTATCCAGATGCCTATATTGCACTTGAACGCTTTGATGCGATGCCATTCATTCGTGCATTGCCAACTGACCCTGGTCTACCTTGTGTATTTATTGTTGGCGCTGAAGGGGGGTTCTCTCCGCGTGAGGTTGATTTGGCTTGTAAGTCCACTTTAGTGCCTGTATCACTGGGGCGCACAATTCTTCGGGCGGAAACGGCAGCCCTTGTGGGGCTTGGGGCGATTCATATGGCTCGATCGTGCTGAATATGGCAAAGGGTGATAGATGTACCACGTAAATTGAATATGTAACTTTCAGATTACGTGGTTGTTTATGATATTTGTACCACGTAAATTGAATATATTGCTTTCAAATTACGTGGTATACTGATGTGTTCATATTAAATTGCGATGGGCTTTGTACATGATCCTTGAGTTGCTTACCATTTTCACGGTATTTTAAATAAACTCTACAAAATGGAATTGCCATATGAAACCTTCGTTAAAGCCCCTTCACATTGATGGAAAAACGTATCACATTGCAGCGTTAAGCGACCTTGATCATTTAGGTGATTGGCGAAAGCTTCCTTATACATTAAAAATTCTCCTTGAAAACATGTGGCGTCATTTTGATGGTCGATCTATTACGACAGATGATTTAATCGCTGTGATTAATGCTGCGAATGCGCCGCAAACACGGGAGATTGGTTTTCGTCCTGCCCGTGTGTTGATGCAGGATTTTACAGGTGTTCCTGCGGTTGTTGACTTGGCCGCGATGCGTGACGCTATGGTGGCTGTCGGTGGCGATCCTGTTAAGATTAATCCATTGATACCTGTCGATTTGGTGATTGATCATTCGGTTATGATTGATGAAGCAGGGACAAAATCAGCTTTTGCTACAAATGTGGAAATTGAATTTAAACGGAATGCCGAACGGTATGCCTTTTTAAAATGGGGGCAGCAAGCGTTTGAGAACTTTCGTGTTGTTCCCCCTGGAACGGGTATTTGCCATCAGGTGAACCTTGAGCACCTTGCACACGTTGTTTGGCAAAAGGCGTTACCATCGGGCGAGACCGTTTTGTATCCCGATACGCTTGTCGGCACGGACAGTCATACAACAATGGTGAATGGGTTGGCTGTGCTTGGCTGGGGTGTTGGGGGAATCGAGGCGGAGGCAGCGATGCTCGGGCAGCCACTTTCGATGCTGATACCAGAGGTTGTGGGGGTTAATCTAACGGGTGTGCTTCCTGCAGGTTGCACGGCAACAGATTTGGTTTTAACGATTACGCAGATCTTGCGCAAAAAAGGCGTTGTTGGAAAATTTGTTGAATTTTATGGGGAAGGGGTGGATGCCTTATCGCTCGTTGATCGGGCGACGATTGCGAATATGGCGCCTGAATATGGGGCGACGTGTGGTTTTTTTGCGATTGATAAGGAAACACTTAATTACCTGCGTCTAACAGGGCGTGATGAATCATTGATTGCGATTGTGGAGGGATATGCCCGCGCACAAGGGCTTTGGCGTGATGATGCGAACATTATGCAGTATAATGACGTGGTTGAGATTGATATCGCTGCTGTTGTGCCATCCCTTGCAGGACCAAAACGTCCGCAGGATAAAGTTGCGCTTACGCAACTGAAAGACGTGGCTTCTGCCTTGATGCCACTTGGTGCAGGCATTCCTGTTGCAGATACGTCATATGCCTTAAATCATCATGATGTGGTGATTGCAGCCATTACCAGTTGCACAAACACGTCAAATCCAAATGTGTTAATTAGTGCGGGGTTGCTGGCTAAAAAAGCCAATGCATTAGGACTGACGGCTAAACCATGGGTAAAAACATCGTTTGCGCCAGGGTCGCAAGTTGTATCCGATTATCTAACGGCATCGCATCTATTGCCTGAACTTGAGGCACTTGGTTTTCATATCGTTGGGTATGGGTGTACGACGTGTATTGGAAATTCAGGACCATTGGCACCCTCTGTTGTGAGAGCAATTGAGGATGGCGATTTGACGGTTGCGGGTGTTCTTTCAGGAAATCGTAATTTTGAAGGACGTATTAATCCCCATGTAAAGGCGAATTATTTGGCATCGCCGCCTCTTGTCGTGGCTTTTGCGATAGCAGGGACAACTCATATTGATTTAACAAAGGAGCCTATTGGTGTCAGTGCCGCTGGCTCTCCCGTTTATCTTGCTGATATTTGGCCAACAAAAGCTGAAATTGATGCCGTGATAAGGGATGTTATGGCGCCATCTTTGTTTAATAAACGGTATGCGGCTGTGTTTGAAGGTGATGCGCATTGGCAAAATATTAAGACAACGGAGACGCAAACCTATAATTGGGACGATGCGAGTAGTTATATTAAAAATCCACCGTATTTTCGCGAAGGCATGAAGGCGATGGAGCATGGTAATATTAAAGGGGCGCGTGTATTGGCCCTTTTGGGGGATAGCATTACAACGGATCATATTTCGCCTGCGGGTAGTATAAAGGCGAATGGGGCTGCAGGGCATTATTTAGCATCACATGGGGTGAATGGGATTGATTTTAATTCCTATGGGGCACGGCGCGGTAATCATGAAGTTATGGTGCGCGGTACATTTGCAAATATTCGCCTTCAAAATGAATTGACGCCTGAACAAACAGGAGGGGTAACACGGTATTTAGGAGCAGCGCCGCATAGTCTAGAGAGGGCAGCGCATGGCTTAGAGGCGATGCATAATACCGATGTTTTATCGATTTTTGATGCAGCGATGCAGTATCAGACTGAAAATGTGCCATTGATTGTTATTGCAGGAAAGGAATATGGAACAGGATCATCCCGTGATTGGGCGGCAAAAGGGACGCGATTGCTTGGTGTGCGTGCCGTTATTGCTGAAAGTTTTGAGCGTATTCATCGGTCAAACCTTGTGGGGATGGGGGTTCTGCCCTTGGTCTTTAAAGATGGCGTGACACGAAAAACTCTTGGGCTGACAGGGCATGAAACGTTTGATGTGTCGGGTCTGGAGGATGGTATAACACCTGGCATGACCATATATCTGACGATTCACTATGTAGATGGTAATGCGGTTACTGTGCCATTACTCTGCCGCGTGGATACAGCCGATGAAGTTGCCTATATGCAATCAGGCGGTATTCTGCCGTATGTATTGCGTGCGCTTGCGTCATGACATATGTAGGTTGATGTACGAGTAATGCCATATGAGCGATGATAACGAACAGGATGACGATCAAAAAACGGAGGAGCCGAGTGAGAGACGGCTTGAACAAGCCCAAGAAAAGGGGCAAGTCCCTGTTTCGAAAGAGATCGTTAACTGGTTTTTCATCCTAACCAGTGCCGTCATTATGATTGGCATTGCGCCTTATATTGCCAAAAAATTAGTGAATATTTTTTTGCCCTTTGTCATTGCGCCAGAACAATTTTTGATGGATCCAAATGCGCTGCAGCGTCTTGCACAACATATTACATGGTCGGTTGCACCGCTTGTGGCGCTTCCCCTTTGTGTGATGTTTATTGTGTTAATTGGTATTGGTGTTCTGCAGGTTGGAAAAGGGTTTGCGGTAGCAAGTTTGAAACCAAAAATGAGCCGCCTATCCCCAAAGCAGGGTATTAAAAAGATTTTTTCAGTTCAGGCCATTGTTGAATTTATAAAGGTTCTGCTTAAAACAGCCGTTTTATGTGTGTCCATTTATCTGATTTTTAAAAATCATGTGTATGATATTAAAAACTGGACGCATTTGACGATGCAGCAAATGATGCTTATTTTTGAGCAGTTGTTGCTGAAATTGTTTGCGTTAGTGTTGGTCATTCTGTTTTTTCTTGGTATTGGGGATTATTTGTATCAGCGTTATCAGCATCATAAAAAGTTGCGTATGACAAAACAAGAGGTGAAGGAGGAATTCAAAGACATCGAAGGTGACCCCGTTATTAAGCAACGTATAAGGCAGTTGCGTGCGGATCGATCACGAAACCGCATGATGCAGGATGTTGAAACGGCAACGGTTGTCGTGACGAACCCGACCCATTTTTCGGTGGCTTTGGCGTGGGATCCTGAAACGATGTCGGCGCCTCGTGTGGTGGCAAAAGGGCAGGATTTTATCGCCCTTAAAATTCGGGAGATTGCCAAAAATAAAAATATTCCTGTAATTGAAAATCCACCTGTTGCACGGGCATTGTTTAGTCGTGTTGATTTAAATCAAGAAATTCCACCTGATTATTATAAGGCGGTTGCGGATATTATTCGTTTAGTCACAAAGCTAAAGGGACAGCAATTTTAAAACCCCAATTCGGGATTACATGCTAACAAAAATCTATAGTTTTTGTCATGGCGATTCCTGAAGGGGCGTGACTATTGTAAGTTTCACTTATGCTATAAAAAGGAAGATGAATAAAATATGAAACAACCTGCTGTTTATATGATGGCAAATCAACGAAATGGGACACTTTATACAGGTGTTACATCCGACTTAGTTAAGAGAGTCTATGAACATAAAGGAGAATTGTATGATAGTTTTAGTAAAAAATATGGTTGCAAATATTTTGTTTTTTATGAATTACATGACACAATGGAGACCGCAATTCAACGTGAAATGCAAATTAAAAAAGGATCACGAAAAAATAAGTTAATGCTTATTGAACGTATTAATCCAGTATGGAAAGATTTATATGACGATATCGTTTAACTGGATGGCCACATCGGCGATGCCGATTCGCTATGACGACGAGTGAATATGGTATGTGATGCTGTAAAACTTTTTGGATGCGGTAGTGTCTATTTTGGGGAAGTAAATCTGCAAACACCGTCATGGCGAACCAGCGTAAGCTGGTGTGGCCATCCAGAAAAACATCCCCCAAAGATCGTGAATATTTCCAACACCGATGATTTTCAGCAGAAGATAATTTTATTATCCCCTTGTCATCACGAAAAAGCCGAAGGCTTTTGTGGTGATCCAGAGCTGTTGCGTCAGAAATGTTTGTTTTTCTGGATAGCCACACTTGCTACGCAGGTTTGCTATGACGGCAGAATTGCTAAAAATCATCGGTGCTGAGTATATACGCGATTTACGCACTAACGGTTTGACGCGCCGCAATGATTTTACGTAATGATTTTAATTCAGGCGTTAGTGATTTTGACGCTGCACGCATAACAAAGGCATCAAGACCGCCATGGAATTCAACCGTTTTTAAACCGCGTGTTGTAATACGCATACGGATAGAACGTCCGAGTGAATCACTAACCAATGATACTTCTTGTAAATTCGGTTGATAACGACGTTTTGTTTTGTTATTAGCATGACTGACGTTGTTGCCAGAAAGCCCTTTTTTGCCAGTAATAGGGCAAATTTTAGACATAAGAATATCTCCAATAAATCATTTTACGTAAGTATAACAGAAGAGGGGGAGGTGTGCAATAAAAAAGCCCCCATAAGGGAGCTTTTGTTTGATGAATGAAAAAATTAGTGCACTGGATATATGGTGCAGCTATTATTAGCTCATGTATCTAGTAACGTTAGCTTCGTTACCTTCTGTAATTGCTTGAATCAATGCATCAGCTCTTCTTGTGTTAATAGCACGTGCTCTTTCAATACCAGCATCTAATTGATCTTGCGTGAATCCTGCAATAACTACAGTAGCAGTAGCTTGCTTTGATCTTCCGGTAGTTTGTCTTGATTTTCCTGCCGCTTCTTTTTTTGGAGCAGGAGTCTCATTAACTTCAGCTGATGTTGTTTCAGCGTCTAATGCACCTATTTCTTCAGCTGGCTTTGTAGCTGCTGTTTTTCTAACTGATGTGCTTTTGCTTTCTACTTCTACATCAACTGCTGAAGAAGCTTTTGCTGCTTTTACAGGTGCTTTTTTGCTTTCAACAAATGCCTTGAAATCGCTTTTCATGGTTTTATATTTTTCAGTCATTTTAGCGAGCTGCTCTGCAAGCGAGCTATTTTCAATGGCTAACGCGTCTTTTTCACTTAATGCTTGTGTTAATTTGTCAGTTAATTGATCAATTTCTTGTTCGCTTGCTGCTAATGAAGTTTGCAATTTTAATACATTTACTTTAGAGGCATCTAATTCATCAGTCAAGTTTATAACTTGTTGATTCAAAGTGTCGATCTCGTCTGAATTGTCAGCTCCCATAAAATTTATTTCTGATGATCTAGATTGTCCAGAGGCATCTGCATGTACTTCATCATCTGCGCCTTCAACTGCATCTGCATTACGTAGTGGTTGTGATGCCGCATCACGGGATCCAACACTCTCACTAAATTCAGGTATATCATTGTCCGCTGCAAAAACTGCTGTTGCAGAAATAAAAGCACTTGTAAGCATCAAAGCTAGTAATTTATTTTTCATAATTTAGTCTCTCCTAACAAGGTGTATAATTAATATTATTAACAAAATCTGTAAGCTTAAGATTTATTAATTAATGCTAAGCCTGGAAGAATCTATAGCATGATATTTTTTATAGTGCAAGGAAAAAATATTGTTTTCTTTTTCTTTTTAGTTATTAAGGTAATGATATATTGAATATAATTCATCAGAGCAAATAAAAAACGGTAAGAATACAAAGTATCTTTACCGTTTTTAATATTTTTTTAAGTAGATTTTGAGTGCGATTAATGTTTATCTCGGAACGTTATATTTTCTGAGTATGGCTTCGATTTCTTCTGAATTGCCTCTGTCAATGACGGCTTTAGCTTTATTGCGAGCTGCTTCTGAATAAGTGCGTCCAATATAATCGAGTGCGTCATCATATCCTGTTGTTGTAACAGATGTTTTGGCGGTTGGCGCTAAAAGTGAGGAAGGTGCAGATGTGTAGCTAGATAAGGAATCGTCACTTCTGCTATCGCGAGATTCTTTAGAAGTGTAGCCATATTTATTTAGGATAACACGGATTGCCTCTTCGTCGCCTTGTTCAAGAGTTTCTCGAACTTTTTCTGCTGCTCTTGATGAAAATTTTTGTTCCACATAAGCTATCGCAGCTTCATTTTCAGATAGTCTTGCTGTTGTTCGGCTGGAAGGTGCTCTGGCTGGGGCGCCACCACCAAATGATTCCTCTAATGATGCAGAACGGCGGCTAGAGGCGGGAGGTGTGTGGCTGTGGCTAGCTGATGCCTCGTCTACTGATAGCTCATGTATTGAGTTGGTTGGTGCTTCAAATGTGGTTTGTCCAATGATATCTGCAAGAGCTAATTTTCTTTCCGCAGGAATATGGTTAAGAACATCAAGTATAGCCGCACGACTTGCATGCTTTAAGAAGCTTGTTACAAATTTCCGTTCGCTGAGTGTTGCTTCATTTAATGCTTCAGCTTGCCATCGTGGTTTTTGTGCATTTTTGTATGTACTCCAGCTGAATTTTGGATTTGTAGCAGGAGGAATGGAATTAGTAGATCCGCCGCCAGCACTTGCATCACTAGTTGTAGATGCTACTGGAATACTGCGTACGGGAATGGAGCTGCTAGCCAAAGGTAATTTAGCTTGTAATTTCTCTTTATCACCTCTGCTAACTCTATCGTCGTTTATTAGTGCGAGTGCAAC
>CANKZX010000049.1 GCA_947488275.1 Alphaproteobacteria bacterium
ATCAATGGATCGATTGCTTTTTCTGATGGATTTTTAAATGTAATTACATTATCTTTTGACATGGCGTATCTCCTAATTTAGCTTTTTTCAAAAATTAGAATACGCCACTTGATTCCTTTCCTTCAAACACAACTTTCAAGCATAGCTCCCTCTTTAACGACGATGTCATTCAAATGATGATTGATTCTTTGGGTTTGTAGTGACATTTTATGCCATACGCGTTAAGATTTGTTTTGTGATAATACACAATTAGTCAAATACTGAAAGACACCGCATGGCAGCTTTATCCCGATTAGTGGCAAAAAAAATCAGCAAAACGTATGGTAAACGCCCCATTCTACAAGGAGTGGACTTAGCCTTAAGTGAGGGTGAAGCTGTCGGTCTTTTAGGACCAAATGGTGCAGGAAAAACAACGTGTTTTTCAATTCTGACGGGTCTTGTTAAACCTGATCATGGGCAAGTTTTATTAAATGGTGATGACATTACGCATACCCCCCTTTATTTCAGGGCGCGAAGTGGTGTTGGGTATTTACCCCAAGATGCCTCAATCTTCAGAGGAATGACCGTCGAAGATAACATCTTGGTTGCGCTTGAACTTTATGAGAATGATTATGATGAACGTCAACGCTTTCTCGATATGCTGCTCGATGAGTTTTCAATTAGCCATCTTAGGCAGTCTCCCGCCATTGCACTATCGGGTGGTGAACGTCGCCGTGTCGAAATTGCGCGTGCGCTTGCAACACGACCACACTTTTTACTCCTCGATGAACCACTTGCAGGGATTGACCCAATTGCTGTTGGCGAAATCCGTGAAATCATCATGCATTTAAAATCCCTTGGCATTGGCATATTAATCACGGATCACAATGTACGCGCAACACTTGACATCGTAGATCGCGCCTATATCATCGCCAATGGTCATGTTTTATGCGAAGGCACACCCGAAACGATAATAAATAACGAAAATGTACGTCGCGTTTACCTGGGAGAAAGGTTTACCCTTTAAACTTAAGGGTATGATGAGACATGAACAAACATTAAACGTTCGCCAGAGTACTGAACTATCCATGACGCCGCGACTGCAGCAAGCGATTGCTTTGCTGCAATTATCGACAGTTGAATTAAACCAGTATATCGAAGGACAACTACTTGAAAATCCTCTTTTGATGCAAGAGGATGATCTTTTCACGCCCAATTCCCTATCAGATAATAATTACCCTGATAACGATGATACAGATTACATAAACACGCCAAAACCCACAGAACGAAATACGAATGACAATGATCAAACGCCCTTATGGAAGGCGAAAGAAACCCTGCATGATTATCTAAGCGCCCAAATTCAGATTGCCTTTCCGCACGGAGGCGATCGCCTAATTGCAGCAGAATTGATGCTGCATTTAAATGAAGATGGCTTACTTGATAATGAATGGACAGATGTTGCGCAGCAACTAAACGTTAAAGAAACTGATGTTGAGCGCGTTCTATCCATTTTACAAACCTTTGATCCGCCAGGGTTATTTGCACGGTCAATCATAGAAACACTTGCCCTTCAGTTAAAAGACAAGGGGATTATGGATCCTGAATCAGTCGTCCCCATGCTGAATGCATTTCAGCAATTAACCCATAGCACGGTCGAAGATGTTGCCAAACAAGCACACATTAGCCTTGATACCTTTCACGCATTTCTGGGACATTTACGCCATTTGCAATTCAGACCTGCGCAATCTTATAATCAACACGACGCACGCACCAGCATCACACCTGATGTGCGTATCATCACACAATCTGATGGTGCGTTATCGGTTATGCTCAACACAGTAAATTTACCGCGTGTTTTAGTAAATAGTCAATATTACCACGATATTAAAAATAAAATCACACGTGCAGAAGAACTTAACTACGTCAAAGAGAAATTTGCCTCCGCAAATTGGCTCATACAATCACTTCAAAAACGTGCTGTTACATTATTGCAAGTCTCGTCAGAGATTGCCCACTGGCAACATGATTTTTTTGCTGCCCACAATAACCCTTTAAAACCTATGACACTGCGGGAAATTGCTGAAGCCGCAGGCGTACATGAAAGTACAGTCAGCCGTATCACAACCGCAAAATACATTCAAACACCACGCGGATTATTTGAACTTAAAGCCCTTTTTACACATGCTGTTGGTTCTAAAAATTCCATTAGCCCTAAAAATACATCCAGCCAAACATCATCAAATGAAATTCAACATGTTTTACGCCAAATCATTGCAGAGGAATGTAAAACACGCCCCCTTTCTGATGAAGATCTTGTTCAAATTTTACAATCAAAAGGACTAACCGTTGCTAGACGAACCATTGCCAAATATCGTGGGTTATTAGGAATAGCGTCTTCAAGTGATCGAAAACGCCATAATATTATGAAGACATCCCTCAAACTTAATACGTTGTAATCAAACAATCATTTTTAAATTATTTCTCGAAAAACAGTATCGTTTAATGCTTTATGTCAGTATGCCATGTTGCCTAAATACGCGTATAAATTCTTTGCGCCACGCAGGCCACTTTTTCTTCATTTGTGATCCATGAGGTTTATGACATGTAATGGCAACACGTTTATGCGTAACAGGCGCTTCAAATAAAAGGATGACTTTATTTTTCACCTCAATATAACGCGCCCCTAAGTCATCTTGTATCATCATACAAATCTTCATAAAGTCAGGTGAACCATTATGTAATAGCTCATGAACCCAAGGTTCTATTTCGTTTCGTTGTCTGATTACGGGCGTCACACTTTGTGATATGGCGGATGTTGTTGTATGTTGACGATGTTTTTTCTTAACGCTTTTTTTAGCAACAGGTAGACACGACGGTATTAATCCATCTGTTGCATCTATTTCATCTAAAATGGAGTCAGGCATCACATCATCAATAATGGAGATCATTTGAACTTCAGCTGTTATTAAGCCATCTTGTGTTAAACATATCTCACGCATATCTTGCACTGAATCATCTGTTAATTGAGCTATATTTTCTTCTATTGCCTCTGTTTGAATAATTTCACCAGCATCATTTGGCTCATCTGACATGTCTTGTGTATGGGGCATTATGCTTGTCGTTACGCCTTCTGTTATCTCCAAAGTGCGCGTTACAGGTGTTTTCTTTTTTTCTTTTTTGATTTTTTCTTCTTTTCTACAGACCCTTTTTGATCATCTTGAGCGACTGCAGCACTTTTTACGGCAACACGCATCTCTATTCTCGGATGCGACTTGGCAGAAAAATATAAATCTAGCGAAACACCTGATTTTTTATTATACACATCAATGGCTTCATTGTATTTATCACATAAATTACTTAAATGGCAATTTGTATGACTATAAAAATTCTCTAACTGAAAAAGTTCTGGCGCGAGAAATGTGTAGAAATAACAAAACCCTTTTAACGTAATAACATCAAAACAATTTCCAAATGTTTGCACTTTCTGAACAAATTGAGATTGAAGTATTTGCGATTCTTTTGCTATTCTTTCTAAATCAATAATAAAATTATTTGTAATATCATTATCAAATCTAAGACATTCACTAATTATTTTTTCTATATTTTCTTTAAATATTTTCTTTAATTCAGAACGTTGTTCATAATCAACAGAAACTTTATTCTTTTGAAGATTAAAAACAAAATAAGAATGAAATTGCAAAGATTGATCTGAGCAATATGGTTTTAACTGCGCTAAAATATAATCAATATAATCAATATAATCATGCTCAAAAAACTCTGGATTTATATGACGATAGTCTCCTTTTTGATCATCAATAAAGATATGTGTTGATAAATAAGCATAAAGCAAATCAATTGCTTCTTGTTTTTTTGACGCTGTTTCTGCGGTATCAATTTGTTCACACAATTGTTTAGACACTAAATAAACATTTTGGTCGCTCCGCACTGTTTCAAGATGTTCATCAAGATACAAACTACGTATTAACACTGACGTAGACGAATCTCCCATCATAATATCCAAATAATTTTGAAGCCTTTTATTTTCTGTTTTTGTTGGATCTGCTAACACCTCTATCAAATGTTCATTATAGCTAAGACGACTATCAATAATGGCATTTATATCGCTTAGCATAGCGTGAGAACTAGCAAAAAGTGATGTCATACACATGACGACAAAACAAAAAATTACCACTAATGAATGTATTTTCATTTCTTCATTCGATTCTAGAATAAACAAATTATCTGGACATAATATAAAGTAAAAAAAACAAAGAGTCAAATCGAATAGTAATATTTTCCAACCTATCATCACCTAAAGAATAAAATCACAAAAAACAATTCATAAAAAATCACATCTATTAACATTTTTTCTTTTCTCAATTTTTTCAGCAAAAGCATCCGAAAACACTTGCATCTGTTCAATAGATGAACTATAAATAAATCATCAGTTCGGGAAGTAGCGCAGCCTGGTAGCGCGCCAGTTTTGGGTACTGGATGTCGGAGGTTCAAATCCTCTCTTCCCGACCAGTTGTACATAAGTATTTATGTCTAAATTTCACTAATTTATTATGAACGTATGTTCTCCTTTCTAATTTTTTAGATAGGTTTTTAGTTATTTTTAGAGTCAGGTTTTTATATGATTCGTGCGCGAATTTATGCCACAACAAAGTCAGCGATGCAATCAGGGCACGCACGTCAGGGAATATGGACACTTATTGTTCTGGGAACACCTGGTAGCATTCGTGATCTTGAAACAGCATGGAATTCAACAGCCGACACCCTCCGCCAAATTAAATTAACATTTGATTCATTTGCAGAAGCAAAGGCGTATGCAGATCGTCATCATTTATGTTACGTTGTTGACGACGCAAAGGTTTCTTCTGCGCGGCGTCGCACTTATGCTGAAAATTTTAGGCGTCATTAATTTTTTGTGTAGTAAATAAATATTGTGTCAAAACAGTTATGGATACTCTGTGATCAGGGGAAAACGGGTACGCTTCGACAGTGTGAATCAATTGCGTATCCACTTGCAGATAAAATGGATAGTTACGTACAATCAATTGCGATCAAACTCCCCTTTTGGTTTCGTTACCTAACGCCACGTTTAACGCGTCACATGCCTAAATGGCTTTTACCAAAAACAGGTCTACCCGATGAAAAGCCAGCTCTTATTATTGCCGCTGGCAGGCAAGCACTACTACTGGCTGCGCCTTTTGCTAAACATATACCAACGATTGTTTTGCTTAATCCTAAATGTCCGTTGTCTTATTTCTCTGTTGTATTGCCACCGCAGCATGATAACGTAAGCTCTTCACGTCCGCATGTTATTCAAACACGTGGCGCACTCCATCCACATAATACAGAATCATTTCGATGTGGCGAAAACCAAAAAATTGAAAATATGTATACCGTTTCTATTTTATTAGGTGGTGATAGCCGTCATCATACTTATACTAAAGATGATTTTTCAAAAATAGCTGCCTATCTAAATGAAAAAGCAATATCTTATCAGGGAACAAGCAACATCCGATTTCTTGTTTCCCCTTCGCGGAGAACACCTGCATTCGGTCTTGCCATTTTAGCACATCATTGTCAAAACATCGATCTCACAATTTGGAATGGCGAAGGCGAAAATCCTTATTTTAATTACCTTGGCGTTGCCGATGAAATTATGGTAACAGGGGATTCTATTAGCATGTTATCTGAAGCATGCTATTTAGGGAAACCTGTTCTTATATGGCGCCTTCCTATTCAAAATAAACGTTTTTTGCATTTTTATGAAACCTTAAAGCTTTATAAGCATGCCGTGTTTCATGATGAACCTAAGCCAAATTATTTTATGCCTTTACGCGAAAGTGAACGAGTATTACCAGAAATCATAAGCATTTTAAAAATATAACCCTAATCTATTTTCAAGGGATCATAGCATACGCTAATCCCCTGCCTAATCCGCCCTTTTTCTTGCAACTTAATCATGGCAGCTGCCATTCCTCTTACTTTCCATGGACTATCATCAAGAAAGATCACTTGTGGAATAACACCATCACCAATTGTCCGTGACAAACGTAAGTAATGCAAAACAACAGGCAACATATTACCTTTAATAGGGGCATCAACAAGAACGCTCTTTAGTGTACTTCTTAATTCTGGTATCAATCCAATCGTTGCAGGACAAAGCCAATCAAGAAGACTCTCTTCAAACATCGATTCACGGCGCCCTCTAAATTCCAAACTTGATGTAACCGAAATTGCCCCTAACCGTCCAAATATCATCATCGATGGTTTATATTCATCCCGTAAAAAAGTAGGATCAAAACGATAGTACGTGGGGTGATCAATTGGAAAATTTGTTCGAGTATGCAAATCCTTTGGATTATATAAAAATAACAAGCGTTCATTATGAACCAATGGGCTATAGCGCTGAACAATATGACCGTCTTTTTTCTTTTCATAAATTGTATTAAGTGTTGTCATATACGCTTCAAATCGCTTTTTGGCAAATAGCGCCATTTTTGTATCCCCCACCTGCATTGCCTCTGGCATATTAATAGGTGTTGGTTGGAAAATACTTACATCAGAACGCAACGTACGTTGAAGCCATTGATTATCACCTGGTACATGCGTATCACGGGCAAATTTGCTGCCATTTGAATAAATAAAGATGTGCGCGCCTCTCTGTTTAGCATTATTTAGAGCGGCATGGATGCGTCTTTTTTGTTCCTCTGTTTGCCCTTCGCCATCCATAACACCATCAAAATCAAGCAATACAACAGCACCAGGCAGCGTTTTATTAAGTATCTGAATTAAACCATCAATTTTTTGATCCAAAACACCTTTTAATTCACCCGCAAGGATAGGTGTATGGTCAAGTAAAATGGGCGTTGAAGCTGGCATTAACCACGTTAATGGTGGAACCTCTAAATAACCAAGATCAATGCCTTTTTCCAAAAGCTGTCCACGTATCACACACCATAATGGTGAGGTCTTCAATGCCCTTATTTTGGCTTCATTAACCTTGAAACGTTCTGTACTCAATTGTGTAATAGGCGGAATTTCAGCAATTAAATCGGGTCTAACGGATGGATCAACTAAAGCATGACTTTTTACAACTGATAAAAGAATTAAGATTATAAACATAGAGAATTTAATCATATTTAATCCACAAAAAAAGAAAACTAAAAACATAGTAAATCTTATTCGTTAATATTGTATTAATAAAAAACAAAAAAATCGCATCAACATAATAAAAGCCCCTTTATAAGGGGCTTTTATTCGCTATGTTACTGAGTTAATTTACATACGGCATTATGAACAACCATTCGTTGCCCCACATGTATTACATTTTAAACATGTACCATTACGAACCATAGTAAAATTACCACATTCGGAACACGCATCGCCTTGATATCCCTGCAAACGTGCCTTTGCAGCTTGATCACTTACGACATTTAAATGACGTACTTTTGTCTTGCTAAAACCGAGGGATGCATGGGAATCTGTACCTGTTGCAAGCAACATCGTTTCTTGATCCTCATCTTTTTCATCAATAGTGCATATTACTGACACAGCACTTGTTGCAACCATTTCTGTTTGTGCAACATCCGTTTCATCAAGAACATCATAATCGCTTGCTTCACCAATCGTGTCATTCGACATTGTTGGCTTAACATGCGCAAGGTCATGACGCCCTAAGTAAGTAATTGCCAATTCCCTAAAGATATAATCTAAAATGGACGTAGCCATTTTAACGGTATCATTTCCTTCAACCATACCAGATGGTTCAAAACGAGTGAATGTAAATGCCTCAACAAATTCTTCAAGTGGCACGCCATATTGAAGACCAATCGAAATTGCCATAGCAAAGTTATGCATTAACGATCGAAATGATGCCCCTTCTTTATGCATATCAATAAAGATCTCACCAAGGCTACCATTATAATAATCCCCTGTACGAAGGTATATTTTATGCCCGCCAACAACCGCTTTTTGTGTATAGCCACCGCGACGATTAGGAAGTTTTTGACGTTGTGATTGATAAACAATTTTCTCTTTTATTTTCTCAACAATTTTTTCAGCAACCACTGTTGCTTTTTCTGTTGTAGGCAATCCAACGACATCATCAACATCGTCTTCATCAAATGCAACGGCATTCATCGGTTGCGACAATTTAGAGCCATCACGGTACAAAGCATTTGCTTTTAAACAAAGGCGCCATGATAATAGATATGCCTGTTTACAATCGTCAACTGTTGCCTTGTTTGGCATGTTAATCGTTTTAGAAATCGCACCCGATATAAACGGCTGTACGGCACCCATCATCGTAATATGGCTTTCAAATGAAAGGAATCGTTTTCCAATACGACCACACGGCGACGCACAATCAAACACAGGAAGATGTTCATCCTTTAGATTTGGCGCCCCTTCTAATGTCATCGTCCCACAGCAATAATTATTTGCTGCATCACTTTCCGCTTTTGAGAAACCAAGATAAGAGAGCATATCAAAACTAGGGTCATTTAATTGTTCATCTGAAATGCCAAGCGTTTCTTTACAGAATGCTTCACCGAATGTCCATTTGTTAAAAGCAAATTTAATATCAAATGCCGACACCAATGAGGATGCCAACTTCTCAAGCATTTCATCGGTGAACCCTTTTGCCTTTAAGTGTTCAAAACTAATTGTTGGTGACCCTTTAAGGGTACCATGACCAACGGCATAACGGGTAATAGCCTCAATATCAGAATCACTGTAACCTAATTTCTTAAGCGCTGCTGGTACCATCTGGTTAATAATTTTGAAATACCCACCACCCGCAAGTTTTTTAAATTTAACAAGCGCAAAATCAGGTTCAACACCTGTTGTGTCGCAATCCATCACAAGACCAATCGTTCCTGTTGGGGCAATAACCGTTGTCTGCGCGTTACGGTATCCATAGAGTTCACCAAACGTAAGGGCATCATCAAAGGCTGTACGTGCAGCCTGAACTAATCCCGAAATAGGACAATCTGTTTCAATCAAGGGCACAGGATTAATGGTCAATCCATCATAGCCATCGCTCTCACCATAAGCAGCATGCCGATGGTTACGGATAACACGTAACATATCGGATCTGTTTTGCATAAAACCGGCAAACGCGCCGTGTTCTTTTGCCATTTTTGCCGATGTTGCATACGATTGACCTGTTAAAATAGCAGCAAGTGCCCCTGCAATTGAACGTCCTTCCTTGCTATCATATGGGATACCCATCGCCATCAATAAACCACCAATATTGGCATAACCAAGACCAAGCGTTCTAAATTCATACGATAACTGTGCAATTTCACGTGATGGAAACTGCGCCATAAGCACAGATATTTCAAGAACAATTGTCCATAATTGGGTTGTATGCTCATATAAACCAATATCAAATTCATCATTTTTATAAAATTGTATCAAATTAATGGATGCTAAATTACAAGCCGTATTATCTAAAAACATATATTCAGAACATGGGTTCGATGCATTAATACGACCACTTTTTGGGCATGTATGCCATTCATTAATGGTTGTATCAAACTGCAACCCAGGATCTGCACATGCCCAAGCTGCATAACTAATTTTATCCATTAAATCTGATGCATTAAGCGTTTTTATCGTCTTTCCATTTTTACGAGCCGTTAAATTCCATGTACCCTCATTTAACGCTGCATTCAAAAAATCATTTGATACACGAACCGTATTATTTGAATTCTGACCCGATACCGTTCCATAGGCTTCTGAATCCCAATCCGTTGTATAAGTTGGCAAATCAATATGTGTATAGCCCAATTCAGCAAGATGCATTGTACGACGAATCATATTTTCTTGCACCATCGCCGCACGCGCAGCACGAATTGCGGCTTTTAATACGCCATTATGCTTTGGATCTGTTTTTTGATCATTTGGCAAATCGCTATGAATGCATGCCTGCAAAATATCGGTCAAATATTTATGATTAATCTTTGACCCTGAAACCAGGGCGGCAACTTTTTGCTCCTCAATCACTTTCCAATTAATAAATTCTTCAACATCGGGATGATCAATATCAAGAACAACCATTTTAGCAGCCCTTCGCGTTGTACCACCTGATTTAATCGCCCCTGCCGAACGATCACCAATACGAAGAAAACTCATCAAACCTGATGATTTACCACCACCTGACAACGATTCCCCTGCCCCACGTAGATTCGAGAAATTCGTCCCTGTACCAGAACCATATTTAAATAGACGCGCCTCACGTACCCAAAGATCCATAATACCGCCATCATTGACAAGA
>CANKZX010000050.1 GCA_947488275.1 Alphaproteobacteria bacterium
AATGATATCAAGGGGTTGCTTGAGGCGCGAACGACAGGGATGTCGTCATTTAGTGCGAGTGATCTGCATGATTATATAAAATCACACTATGTTCATTCATTTGAAAAGTTAAATGAGGCTGCGCGATTAGGTGTGATAATAGCAGCTAGAAATGGGGATGCGCAGGCGCGTTGTGTAGTGGCAGATGTTCTTAATTATGATGATAAGTTGCCAAATGTTGATGCGCGGTTATGTAGAGAACGTAATGAGAAAAAGACACAGCAGGAAAAATTTGTCTACAATTTAACAGTTCCGTTCTCTATGAATTATCTTAAGAACTGGGGGTATGTAGCCTCTCAAGAAGGAAAAGCATATACCCGGCGTTATATTGATGAAAAGCAATTCGAGAGTGAGAGGAATCCTATTATCCTTCTTAATTTAGGATGTGCGCTTTTAAACGCAGGTGATAGTGAACGCGCGTTTACATGCTTTTATGAGGCAGGTAAAAAGGGAATGCCAAGGGGATATATTAAGGCTGCGCAACTTGTTGTGGATGGAAGGTCAATTGATTATTCGTGTGTTGATGGGATTGATGCGGATGCAGTGATTAGTGATAAAGTTAAACATATTGTAAAAGATGCAGGCGAGCAAGGTCAGTGGTATTTAGCGACATGTTCTCGATACAGAAAGATTCAGACCGAAAGTCATTATTATGATGCGTATCATTTGATTGTTGCTGAGAATATGAAAAATCCACAGTATCTTTATGAATATGGATTATTGCATGTTCAAATGGCAAAACATGAAACGTCTATTAATTCTAAAAAGAAGGCTTATGGTATTGCTTTAGCGTGTTTTATGAATGCGATGCGTGTTGGTCAGCATAGGGCACATAAGGATGCACAGGAAGTGCTACATGTACTGAAGACGCTGGATCCTGTCTTTGAGAGCAGTGACAAATATTCTGAAATGATTGAAGAAATTCAAAAACGTACTGGTATTTTAAAAGAATTTTCGATAAAATATAGCGAAATACTGGATGATTTATTGGTAGAATAAGTGCGTACGATTGCAATTTCTTTATTTCTATTTTTGTTTGTTTACAATCCCAGTGATGCACGCGGTAGTGAGTGGTTAATAGAGGATTTTTTTGCTGAAGAGGGGGCAGCAGAAAAAAAATGTATAGATCGTCTTGATAATAGTGTTTCAATTTATTTTGTGAATGTAGGGCAGGGCAATGCTGTTGTGATACGGAATCATAGAAATGGTAATGTCCTTATTATTGACGCAGGTACTTCTGCACGTCCTAATGATTTATCTGACGATATGCTTGCATCAAATATTCGTAGTTTGATGCATTTATCTTCAGCGCGAGCGCAATCAGAAAGTACAGAGATGTTATCTTTTTCTTTAGAAGGTGGTGATTCATTAGTATCTGACTTATTTGAACAAAAAAGAAAATTAGAACAATCATCGGAATCACAATTTGATTTAGATGATTGTTCTGGAAAAATTATTATTATAGTATCGCACCCTGATAAGGATCATATCAATTTACTTACAGAGATAATATTAAAGAATCAGGGGGATATTCGCCGCAGGGTTGAGCATATATGCTTAGGCGGCAATATCCTAGATTATCATACAGGTATTACGCAAGTTTTTATAAACGCTCTGATTTTTATTCCTCATATTGTTAGTGCTCCTCCTGCTGCATCTGCGGAAATGTCCTCAGCGACGGCTGAAGAAGATGTGCAGTTAAATGTAGAGATGTTAAATAAAATTACGATACTTTCGCATATTGTTCCGCCAGGTCTTTTAGCTGGTGTTTTGTCTATTTTGGCAAAAGAACCCGATAGAGATGAAGGCAGAACACGTAGCCATGCGGGAGAGAAAATTACTGCCAAAAAAGCATCAGCGCATAAAGCTGTTGACGATGGTATGGTGAGTGATGAAGATGATAATGATGATAACGAAGAAGAGAAAAAAGATAAACGAACGCGTTCAAAAGAAATAAAAAGAATTGCTGATGAATTAACAAAGATGGGTATTGAATTACGATCGCTTCCTTTTATGCAACATGTTAAAATTGATCGTTTTTTTGATTCAGAACAAGCAAATGCTTCTCTTGAATTTTTAGCAATTAATGCTTATCATCGTGGCTCGCATGACTGTCAAGATGCTTCCTTTGATAGATGCACTGCTGATGTGAATGGTGGATCCTCAGTGCATTCACCAGAGAAAAAAGCTAGGCAAATCTCTATCAAATCTAGTTCTTCGAAAATTCTTGATGAATTACGTGACGGTATAACAGGCACAGATTCAGTTAATGGTAACAGTGCTGTTGTGCGTTTGGTAATAAACGGGTTTAATTTTATATTTACGGGTGATGCAAATGGTACAACGACTAATCGTATTATGTTTGAGGAGCGAGATTTTTTAAAATTGAAAACACGTATTCTATTGGCGAATCACCATGGGTCAAAAAGCCATGATACAAATGCAGCATCGTGGGCTTTTGCAACTTATCCTGAGTATGTTGTTATGAGTGCTGGTTTACATAATGGTTATCAACACCCGCATTTTCAGGCCGTCTGTAATTATCTGATGCTGCCAAGTGTCTTGTCGCCTGAAACGTCAATGTTTGGAGGTGAGTTTCCTGGAGAGGAGCCGCATCCTATCATTTTTCAAAATCCAGTCGCACTAACTGGAAAAATCGTAGAAAAGATGGGACGTAGAAAAGGAGCTAAGCTTTTTCTGAACATGAGAGATGCTGGAAATTTATTAAGAAGCTTTCCAGTATTGGAAGGTTCTTTTCAAGCAATAGATGAAAATGGGATGCCTCGCTCTAATGAAGAAATGAAAATGAGTGACGCAAGGATTCCTTATCCATGGATTCGTGCAATGACGCGTGCAAGGATTTATACAACAATGTGTTTGCCACTTCACCGAAATGCGTTGGTGTTTGATATAAATCAAGCGGGAGATATTGTGAGTAAGCCTGTTTTTCTACACTGAAGTGGTTAATTACGTTTTTTTAAAAGCACTTAATAAATATGTGATAATTATTTGCCATTTCTATTACGTGTTCTGAGTCAATGACTTGAACGCCATTGCTTTCAATCGCAATGCCTGAAAGCCCCGCCTTAGCTGCTTGGTGAATCGTATCGATACCAATTGTTGGTAAATCAACTTTTTTGCTTTGCCCTATTTTTGGCATTTTAATGAGGACGCCTGAGTGTGAGCGTTCTTGATTCTGCCGTGTTTGTTTCGTGTGGTCTGCAACCCGCGTGAGGAGTTGCGCCGTTCCTTCAACGGTTTCAATGCCTAACACAATGCCGTGTCGCACAACAACGGCTTGTCCAATGTCAAGGGGAGATAACGTATTTAAAAGGGCTATGCCTTGATTAATATCGTTTATATCCATCGCGTTTGGTGTGCATTGTGTGTGGATGCCGCGTGGCATAAACAAATTTGAGAGATGAACATGGGCAGGGATAACGCGATATCCTTCTTTTTCTAACAATTCTACGATTGCACTGAGTAGGCTGTCATCACCTTTTAAGGCATTCATGCCAAGGATTTTTATCCATTTGGCACCTGTCCAATCAACAGAAAGATCACGAATGGCGGGACGTGTCATACCGCCAATCATAGTGATTTCGGTGACATTGTGTTGCTTGAAAAAAGATAATATCGGGGCGATTTGCCCAAATCTTGCCCATATAAAAGGAGTGTTGGCAGGAAGACTTTGAATAAGAGTTGAGGGTGTTTGTCCTTCAAACGCAACAACAACAACGGGTTGTCCTTTTTGAAGGCGTGCTTCGATGATTTTTTTTGGTAAATCGCCTTGACCTGCAATAATGGCAAGCATATGAATCCTTATTATTTATGCTGTCGCGTGTTCGATGGGGATATTGGCCTTAATACATGTTTGAATAATATGATCGGGCAATTCAGCCGTTACATGAATGGATGGTTTTTTGGGGTACAAGGGAATGTTTACGGATCGGGCATGTAGATGAAGAGAAGGTGGTTCGTTATCGTTTTTTGTACCATAAATTGCATCGCCTCGTATGGGGAAGCCCATCGCTTGGCAATGAACACGTAATTGATGCGTGCGTCCTGTGATCGGTGTGAGTTCAATAAGGGTCGTTTGATCATTGCCGCGATGTAAAACACGGTATTCCGTTCGTGATGCCATGCCATCAGGACATACCTTCATCCACCACCGATGTTTAAATGCACTCTGTTTTGCCAGGGGAAGGTCAATGATGCCAACATCATCTACAGGCGATCCATTGACAACCGCCAAATATGTTTTGTTGATATGTCCCTCTTTAAATAAATGACCAAGACGTGTGAGTGCCGCTTTGTGACGTCCAAGAACAAGACACCCGCTTGTTCCTGCATCAAGACGATGCGCAAGTTGCGGTGGATTCGGCAGACCAAACGTAAGAGCCTTTAAAACATCCTCAAGATGTTCGCCTTTTCCCATGCCACGATGAACAGCAATACCTGATGGTTTATTTATAATAAGAATCATTGCATCGCGGAATAAGATATTTTTATCGAAATTAAACATTCTTTTTATTGGAATCATGGCATATTTGGGATACTATACCGCGTGGAGTAAATTTATGTAAGAGATATGAAAAAAAAATCTATTTTTTTTGATAAAAAGAAGATTAAACACTTGAAAATTAAAAATTAATACATAAATAAAGTATTAGAGTGGTTCTAAATTAGTTTTGTTAAAATATTTTTAACTAACTCTATTGTATAATTAATTATTAAAAAAAGTTTACTATGAGAGGTAATTATGAAAGAGTCCTATTTTGATGTTGTGGTGATGATTGAACGTCTACACCGTTTGTTTTTAGAAGTTGTAAAAGGTGAGCTCGATCGTCAAGACAAGCAAGATATTACAAACGTTCAGGCACTAATTTTATATAACATTGGTAAAAACAATCAATTGACGGTTGGTGAATTAACAAATCGTGGTTATTATTTGGGATCAAACGTTTCTTATAATCTTCGTAAGATGGTGAAAAATGGTTATGTTAACCAGGTTCCATCCGCACACGATCGTCGTTCAAGTCATGTTCGTTTGTCACCAAAGGGGATGGATCTTTATGCAAAATTAGATTCAGCATTTGCAAAGCAAACAATTCTTTATAAAGAAAAACTTGCTGATATGGTTGATTTGGATGTTTTTGGTAAAACATTACGTGCATTTGAAAACTTTTGGTCTTCCATTATTGATCGGTAAATACCGATCACTATCTTTTTTTATTAAAGAGTTTGTCTTGATTTATGTTGTTTTGTGTTCTAATTTGATAAAATTTGATTTGTATATGCTTAAAAGCCCTGCGTATAGTTCTTATTTGGAGTGATTGCGTAAAAGGGCTTTAGCGCTCTGCTTGATGCATATTACTGGTGCTGTTATATATTTTTCTGTAATTGGTGTCAGTTGGTGTTGTGTATAAGGTAAAAGGTGCTTGACGTTCGTTTCGATAACAGCGACATTGGTCTTATTGTAATTGTGTAGAGTTATGGGAATGTCTTGTTTTTCTTTTCGTCTTTTATCGGCACATCAGCTTATTTATAAAGCGGAGGTGTATGCTGTTATATTGCCGAGTGCGAAAGGGCAGGTGACGTTGTTAAACGATCATATGTCTATGGTTTCCGCATTAGAGGCTGGAAAAGTGTGTGTTCAAGAACAGAAAAGTGGTGCGTTAAAAGATTTTGAGATATGTGGTGGTTTTTTTGAAATGACGAACAGCGAGTGTGTCGTTTATGCACATATGGCTTAGTGATGCTTTAAAAAGGGAGTTTCTTATGGCTCAAAAATATCACACAGGTTGAATTTCTCGAAAAATGTATCTTTTTTTAATAATTCTATTGCATTTCCTTTGTTACCCTTGGTACAAGCAGCAATAGATTAAAAAAAAGGTAATGTCTTGTCTCGGAATGTTGTCGTGGTTGAGTCGCCTGCAAAGGCAAAAACCATCAATAAGTATTTGGGTAGTGATTTCACTGTTCTTGCAAGCTATGGTCATGTTCGTGATTTGCCGTCTAAAAATGGTTCGGTAAATCCTGATAATAATTTTTCCATGGTTTGGGAGATGGACGAGCGAGGCAAAAAAAATATTGATGCAATCGCAAAGGCGCTTAAAGGCGCCGATACTCTATATCTCGCAACCGATCCGGATCGTGAAGGGGAGGCCATATCATGGCATGTCAATCAGGTTTTAGAAGATAAGAATGCGTTAAAAGGCGCAGGTGTTCACCGTATTGTTTTTCACGAAATAACAAAAAAAGCTGTTCAAGCTTCGTTAGAGCATCCACGTGCCGTGAATGATGAATTGGTGCAGTCTTATTTAGCCCGTCGTGCGCTTGATTATCTTGTGGGGTTTACATTATCACCTGTGTTATGGCGAAAATTACCAGGTGCACGTTCAGCTGGGCGTGTGCAATCGGTTGCTTTACGATTAATTGTGAATCGTGAAGAGGAAATTGAACGGTTTAAAACACAAGAATATTGGTCGGTGACAGGGCTTTTTTCGGCGGTGCCAGGCTCTGTTCAGTCTAAAGATCAGTTTGAGGGACGCCTTACGCATGTTAAGGGTGAAAAACTTGATAAATTTAGCATAACGACAGCGGCGCATGCGCAATCAATTGTTGATCACTTGCAATCGTTATCATTTAGTGTGTCATCGATTGAAAAAAAGCAAGTACGCCGTAATCCTGCTGCCCCATTTATTACGTCAACGTTGCAGCAAGAGGCTTCACGAAAGCTTGGGTTTAGCGCGAGTCGCACCATGCAGGTCGCTCAGCGACTATATGAAGGTGTTGATATTGGTGGCGAAACGCTTGGTTTAATCAGCTATATGCGTACGGATAGTGTGAATATGGCAAATGATGCAATTGCTGAAGCGCGCACGTTTTTGCAAAAGAATTTTGGGGACAGTTATGTGCCAAGTAGCCCGCGTATCTATAAAAGTAAAGTAAAGAATGCGCAAGAAGCCCATGAATGTATTCGTCCTACGCAATTTACATTAAGACCAGAAGACGTTGCTGCTTATTTAGACGATCAGCAACGAAAATTATATGAATTGATTTGGAAACGTGCCCTTGCCACTCAAATGGAAAATGCACTTTTTGATCAGGTGACTGTTGATATGTCGGATCCAACGGGGCAGAATACGTTTCGTGCAACAGGGTCAACGCAGGTGTTTGATGGCTTTTTGCGTTTGTATCAAGAAGGTGTGGATGAGCCATCCGATGAAGATGGTGCACGTACACTGCCTAAATTTGATGAAAAGCAAGCGGTTGATCTTCAGCAAACGACGCCAAATCAACATTTCACCCAGCCACCACCACGGTATACCGAAGCAACACTTGTCAAGAAACTTGAAGAGCTTGGTATTGGTCGCCCGTCAACATATGCATCACTTTTGCAAGTACTGCAAGACCGTCAATATGTTCATCTTGATAAGCGGCAATTCTTTCCAGAAGACCGTGGTCGTATCGTGACATCCTTTTTAACGCATTATTTTCCGAAATATGTTGAATACGATTTTACCGCACAACTGGAGGAAGAGCTTGATGAGATTTCTGCAGGTACACGGTCATGGCAAGATGTACTGCATGCTTTTTGGGGGGATTTTAAGAAGAATGTGGAGGCAACGACTCCCCTTAAGATCTCAGATGTGATCGATACCCTTGAGGCTGATTTAGCGCATTTCTTATTTCCTGGTGAAGGTAAGGATGCGCGTATATGTCCCGTGTGTCATACAGGGCAAATGAATTTGAAACTAAGTAAATTTGGTGCCTTTATTGGGTGTTCGAATTATCCAGATTGCCGTCATACACGGTCACTTATTGGTGGTGACGATAATGGTTCTGGTGATGAGATGGAGACTGAAGCCCGTGAGATCGGTGTTGATCCACGGTACAATATTCCTATTTTGTTGAAACGCGGTCCGTATGGTTATTATTTTGAATGGCAAGGTATTATTCCAGTGCCAGAGCCTGCCGTAGACCCTGATGCAAAGCCAAAACGTAAGCCATCGGCAAAAGCACTTGAGAAGGCTGCAGCGAAGCCAAAAAAAGCACCAAAGCCAAAGCGTGTTTCTTTGCCGACAACAATTGCACCAGCCGATGCGACATTGGCGCTTGCGGTGCAGCTTGAAGAATTACCGAAAATCATTGGAGTACATCCTGAAAAAGGTGAGCCGATTAGTGTTGGTTATGGTAAATTTGGTCCTTATGTTAAGTATGATTCGATGTTTGTATCCATACCGAAAGCAATTGATTTTCTTGAAATTACAGTGGATGAAGCTGTTGATTTGATTGCCAAGAAAATGGCAAAACCGCCACGACCTGCAAAGAGTGGTAGAGGCGCTTTTGCAAAGAAAAGCAAAGATGATTTGGTAGAAGCAGAGAAGAAGCCAGTAGTTAAGAAAAAGGTGATTAAGAAAACAGTACCTAAAAAAGAATCTTCAAAAAAAACAAAGTGATACATCGTTAGGTTATCTGTAAATGATGAAATGGATATACTCAGCACCGATGATTTTTAGCAATTCTGCCGTCATGGCGAACCAGCGTAAGCTGGTGTGGCCATCCAGAAAAACAAACATTTTCGACGTAACAGGCATTTCTGACGCAACAGCCCTGGATCACCACAAAAGCCTTCGGCTTTTTCGTGATGACGAGGGGATGATAAAATTATCTTCTGCTAAAAATCATCGGTGGTGGGTATAGTGGCGTTTAAAATGTATATTTTACTCTTTCTTCTGTTTGCATGTAACGTCAGTGCAATGGCGCCAGATGGTGTGCATGTGCACGATGATTATGTGGCTTTATCGTATGAATCCCCTGATTTTGATGCGGCATGTGCCGTTATGGATACGCGTAAAAATGTTTCAATGACAGGGGTTTTAGTGGCGCCTGATGTTGTATTAACAGCCGCGCATGGAATCGAGGCGATCTTTCGTGATCTTCCTCAACGTATTGAACAGGGCTTTGCTGAGATTGCAGTCAAGAATATGGTTGTTTCATTTAGAGGTAAAGATACCATTACAACGGTTCCTGTTCGTCGTGTTTTGGTTGATAGGCGTTATTTTGAAGGACATGATTATGCAAATCGTGAAGGGAAATTTGATTTTGCGTTTCTAAAGCTTGCCGCGCCCCTTCACACAATTGTGCCCGCACGCGTTTTTAATAAAGAAACCGTGTCTGATGATGCCTTGATGACGGTTGTTACGTACGGTGTTGTTGATTTGAAAGCGAGAGGTGATACCCTCGTGCGTCGTGCCTTTCGTTTGTATGAACGGGATACCTATTTTGGTAATCCAAAAGATCCTGATGTGCTGAATAAATCACGTTTTCTACAAGAAAGTTCTGTTTATTTTAAACCGACGAATCGCCTTTCCCGTCCTGAGGAGACGGATTCAGAGGAAGATGTTCGCTCCTTCGATGCTACACAAAATTGGATAAAAGATGGCAAGAAACCGTATGCATTGGGTTTGCCTGGCACCAGTGGATCGCCTGTTTTTATCCAATTGATCAAAAATGGACAAAAGAAATGGTATTTGTTTGGAGTGGTGATTAGTTTTAGTCATTTATCGGGTATTTTTCATGGACGAGGATCGCATGAAGCTGATTATATTTTGACGCATCACAAAGAATCGCTTGGTAATTATCAAACAATTTATTCATTGGTTTACCAGAATATTCAGTATGAACAGCATTTGCCGCATACAAAGATTTATGCTTATGATCCGCAGATTATGCATGCACTTATGCAAATTATGTCTCAATCACAACGTGAATGGGGATGTCAGGGTGATGCAGAGGGTCGTGTTGAGGTGCGGTTGGTGGCATCACAGAAAAGTTTTATGGATTATTGTGTTGAGCCGTTCAATAAAATAAAAGATTTTTTTAATTTCTTGTATACCTCTTTACTTTATTGTGTGGTAATATACAAAGAATATTTTTGAGATCTTAAGCCCATGTCACTGACACATAAACTCCTCGATCCTAAAAATGATGTGGCCTTTAAACGCATTTTTGGATCTGAAGATAATAAAGATATTTTGATTCATTTTTTAAATGATATGCTGGTTTTTAAAAACAAAGCCCTTATTACCGATATTACCTATCTGCCCACCATTCAAGACCCCGATATTGC
>CANKZX010000051.1 GCA_947488275.1 Alphaproteobacteria bacterium
TGTTTGGTGTTTTAAAAAATCAACAAAATTTTGGAGAACATTTAGAGCCAGTAAATATTTAGAAAAATTTAATAAGAATGTTTTAATTTAAGAGAATCTGCAAAATCGTTGGAATTTGCATCAACCCTAGAGCTATTTTTAAAGAAGCAGTCTTTACATATAGTTACGTGTAAAGACTGCCCTTAACTTACGTTGCAGTCATCGGCTTCCCAGCCTGTACTGCACGTATAATTCTATACAAAAACATGCAATAATCCAAGCAAACCCTTAACTTATGTTTGTAAATATCCTAGCGGGGTTCGGGGTCGGCAATGAGACCCCGGTAGTGAGCGACATCACAAAAGGTGATGTTTAGTCGCAAAAAAATATTTTGCTAAAAAACGCTATTTTTAAAATTAAAGCTTGACGGTCAAGACGGTATCTTATGCGGAAACACCCAAGCGTCAGGAATACGTAAATTGACTATAAAACATGTTGATATTAAACCTATTGATTTGATCTGTGTTCATAAAATTTTAAATAATCACTTAACTATTGACACGAAAGTATGGGTCTTTGGATCGAGAGCAACAGGGACAACAAAAAAATCATCAGACCTTGATTTAGCAATTGATGCGGGGCGTCCATTAACGCACCAAGAAAGAATCGCACTCGCTGAAGCGTTTGATGAATCAGACTTACCTTACACCGTTGATGTTGTTGATATGCAAACAGTATCAAAGGGTTTTAAAGCAATTATTGAACAAACCATGGTCGCGTTGCAACGTAACAGAGAGGGTCACGTTTAGCTTAAATCATTAACCCAAATGCCTATCAAAAAGGAATATCCAGAACATGTTCTATCAACAGGGCACGAAGATGTTCTTTTAAAGAAGGCAACCCCTCCTCAGTAAAACTTTCAAAACGGGCAACTAAAATAGGGGTTGTATTCGATGCCCGAAGAAGCCACCAACCTTTTTCGTTACGCAATCGAATACCATCAACATCACAAAAATCAACTTTATCAGCCTTCAATTTATCGCAAAGCGCCTGCACAACCTGAAATTTCTGTTCATCTGGACATGGAATTTTAATTTCAGGGGATGCGTAAAAATGAGGGATCAAATCAAGGAATTGCCCAATATCATAACCAAGCGATGCCAATTCCAACACACGAAGTGCTGCATAAACACCATCATCATACCCAAAATAACGATCTTTAAAAAAGAAATGCCCACTCATCTCGCCGCCAAAAAGCGCGCCATTTTTTGGCATTAGATTTTTAAAATGTGAATGTCCCGTTGGTGACATCAGCGCCACGCCGCCAGCTGCCTCAATCGAATCAAAAACAAGCTGGCTTGTTTTCACGTCCGCCATAACGGCTGCTCCTGGATTCACCTTTAGAATTGACATCGCTAAAAAGAGGGTTAATTGATCCCCCCAAATAACACGTCCTTTTCGATCAACAATACCCAGTCTGTCACCATCTCCATCAAAAGCTAATCCTAAATCCAATTTCTCACGTTTCACGCGTATAATAAGATCTTGTAAATTATCAGGATCAGCTGGATCTGGATGATGATTAGGGAACGTGCCATCAATATCAGAAAAAAGCAATTGCACATGCACATGGCTGGGTATTTTCTTGCACAAGAGTTCAACAATCTCTCCCGTTGCCCCATTTCCACAATCAATACCGACACGAAGCGGCATTTCACCCCAACGAATATCTTTGATCAAGCACTGCAAATAGGCAGCCATCACACAAATTGATGACACTTGCCCTGGCTCATCATAGCCTGCTTCGCACCATTCGGGTGCATTAAGATTGGAGATATCCTCCCCTGAAAAAGGACGATCCGAGAGCGTTATCTTAAAACCATTATCCTGCGGCGGGTTGTGCGACCCTGTAATCATAATACCAGCATCCAATTTCAAGTGCTGAACAGCAAAATAAAGCATAGGTGTAGGACCACGTCCAATATTCGTTACGTGAATCCCCTTACTAATGAGACCTTCAATTAAACCATCACGAAGTTCAGGCGAACTTAAGCGTCCATCATACCCCATAGCAATCGTGTTTTTATCATGAAAGGCAAGCCAACCACCAAATTGAAGCCCTATCTGTCGAGCAACATCACGTGAAAGCGTTGTGCCGAATGTGCCACGAATATCGTATGCGCGTAAAATTGTTGCCTCAATCATCAAAAATCCCCTACAGCAAACCGTTATTGGCTGCCCCTACCCTTGCAATTTAGTGCACGTTATACTATTTTGCAATAATGATAAATCATTCATTACGTACTCTTTAAATGCTTCGCCTTGCACTTTTCGAACCTGAAATCCCTCAAAACACGGGAACGTTGATGCGTCTGGGTGCTTGCCTTGATATACCGATTGATGTCATTGAACCGTGTGGCTTTATCTATGATGACAAACGATTAAAACGTTCTGGTATGGATTATCGTGATATTGTTAATGTCACACGGCATGCAGACATTCATGCTTTTTGGACAGCAACAATAGCAAATCGCGTGATTTTATTAGATGTAAAGGCTGACCACTCATTTTATGATTTCACCTTTAAGCCAGGTGATATTATAATGGTTGGACGTGAAAGTAATGGCGTACCTGAAGCGGTATTTAATCAATGTCATACAGCACTCAAAATTCCGATGAACCCAAACTGCCGATCACTTAATGTTGCTGTAGCAGCCGCGATGGTATTAACAGAAGCCGTGCGACAAATACGACATTAAATCAGCGCATTCATCAGTGAAATAGGCGCGAATCTTTAGATCAAGCATTTGGCTTGGTATTTAATCTATGTTACAGTGTGACCCTATACACGACTAAGATCTGATGAAGTGCCCTAATCTATGCCAGAGAAAATTACACTATTTTGGTTCCGTCAAGATCTGCGATTAGCCGATAATCCAGGGCTTTATCATGCCATTCAAAAGGGCGCTGTTTTGCCAATCTATATCTTAGACGATACCCCTGACAACGGTACAGACGATATGCCCATGGGCGCTGCTAGTCGGTGGTGGTTGCATCATTCTCTGGCATCCCTTAATCAGTCATTGGACGGTAAATTAAATATTTATCGCGGAAAACCTGACACACTTATTTCAACTATTTGTGCACAGCATAATTGTAATACCATCTATTGGAATCGATGTTATGAACCTGCTCGGGTACGTGATGACGCACTTATAAAAGCGCATGTCAAAAATACTGGTATTGAGGCTAAAAGTTTCAAAGCATCATTGCTATGGGAACCATGGGAAGTACTCAAAAAAGACGGATCACCTTATAAAGTTTACACGCCATTTTATCGAAATGGTTGTCTGCAGGCTGTAGCCCCTCGCCCTCCTTACCCAAAGCCAGATCATCTAACATTGATTAAGGACAATAACGCTCTTTCGATTGATGACCTAGGGTTGATACCTGACATTAAATGGTACACTCAGATGGAGGCATGCTGGGATATTGGTGAAGAGGCTGCACAAAGACAGTTACAAACCTTTCTTGAAAAAGGTCTGAATGGCTATAAAGAGGGGCGTAATTACCCTGACAAATTAAATGTCTCCAGACTATCGCCACATTTACATTTTGGGGAAATATCCCCGTATCAGGTTTGGCATAGCGCGAAGGCTGAAGGGATACTTCAGGGGATTGAGACTGATCTTGATTGTTTTTTAAGTGAAATAGGATGGCGTGAATTTGCGCATTATTTACTTTATCATTTTCCAACATTTCCACGTGAAAATTTTCAACCTAAATTTGATCATTTTCCCTGGCAATTTAATACTGATTTATTAACCGCTTGGCAACGCGGGCAAACGGGGTATCCCATTGTTGATGCAGGCATGCGGGAATTATGGCAAACGGGGTATATGCATAATCGTGTGCGCATGATTGTTGGATCCTTCCTTGTTAAAAATTTATTGCAACATTGGCACCATGGTGCAGATTGGTTTTGGGACTGTCTGGTAGATGCCGATCTTGCTAATAATAGTGCGGGTTGGCAATGGATTGCAGGCTCAGGTGCCGATGCCGCGCCTTATTTTCGAGTATTCAATCCAACAACTCAAGCTGAGAAATTTGATCCAGATGGCACCTATATTCGTCGTTTTGTGCCAGAGCTTGCTAAATTGCCCACAAAATACTTATTTGATCCATCAACCGCACCTGATCACATGCTTCGTGCAGCACATATTGTGTTGGGACAAACATATCCAAAGCCACTTGTTGGGTTATCAGATTCCCGCGCACGCGCCTTGCAAGCTTACCAATATGCTTTTGGTAAATCTTCTGAAAATATCTGATTCTTCCCTATCTTTGACGTGGAAAAAAAGTAATAATGGTGTATGATGTTAAACGCTTAAATAAACACAAAATGCATGCCCTTTATGGATTCACAAACCTCTAAACCACTCATTGCACCATCTTTATTGGCAGCAGATCCATTATGTTTATTGGATGATATTCATGCAGTGCAGATGGCGGGCGCAGATCTGTTGCATGTTGATGTAATGGATGGACATTATGTACCCAATATGACCTTTGGTCCGTCATGGGTTTCAGCCCTTAAAAAACAGACGACATTACCGTTGGATGTGCATCTTATGGTGTCAGCGCCAGCGGTTGTGGCACCATGGTTTGTGGATGCAGGGGCAGATTGGATTAGTTTTCATCCAGAAACGGAGGCTCATCCCTATCGTTTATTACAATATTTACAATCCACGGGAACGCGTGCAGGGATCGCACTTAACCCAGGGACGTCTTGGCAAATTGCGGTTCCTTTGTTGCCCGTTCTTGATTTTATCCTGATTATGTCAGTTAATCCAGGTTTTGGTGGGCAAATGTTTATTCCTGATGTATTGTCTAAAATTGCCCCACTTAAGGCGCTTAAGCCTGATATAATCATCGAAGTTGATGGTGGCGTGAATGCTTCAAACGCACCACTTTTGATTGAAAACCACGTTGATGTATTGGTTGCAGGTTCTGCCGTTTTTAACGACCCATTAAAAGCAACGAATCGTACAAACCAATATCGTACGATTATTCAAACGCTAAGAGGTAACGCCTCGTATGATTAGCATGCTTAAAAATGTCTTCTGGCGGAATTTCAGACGAAGCCGTGCCTATGGTTTTAGTTTACTTGGACATAAAAAAATACATATGGCAGCCTTGGCTAATGATATTTGGCCTGGCAACATTCGATTTGGTGAATCACTTTTAATGGGTGATTTTACCTTGAGCGATCGTTTATTCTCAGCAAACGATTTTCTGATAACACTCGAAAAACCACAAACGGTTTATCCGCCAATGGCATATTATATGCAAAGCTTTATATTTTTGCATGACCTAAACATGATTAGTGGGAATGCGGGGCGTAAACGTGCGCGTCAGCTGATTGAACATTGGATTCGTCACAATCATTCTTGGGCACATATAAGCTGGAACACACCCGCCTGGAAACCTGGTGTTGTAGGGCTTCGGTTATCTGCGTGGCTTAGCTTATATGATTTTTATGCCAGTACAGCCGATGATGATTTCAAACGATTACTGATGACAAGTTTTGATAAGCAACTGCGTTATTTAAAACGTCATTGGCGAGAAGAAACTGATCCCATTGAACGATTCTGGGCACTTAAAGGCGTTATTATGGGGGAACTTTTATTCCCAGATCGCCGCGGCTATGCCGATCGTTTGCACGCCTTGGTTCAGTCACTTTTAACATTAATTCAAGATCAATTATTACCTGATGGCGGGCACGTTAGCCGCAGCCCCATGCTTCATTGGCGTTTCTTAAGAGATTTAATTGATATCCGTAATGCATTGCCTGTTATGGATTCCAAACTAAAAGTTCATCTGGAAGAAGACAATGTTTCAACACAAAAAAGTGCACCTAAGTCACAGAGCACGATTGATCGCGAGACGCTGCAAAACTATATTCAAAAAATGACGCCATTGCTTCGTTTACTTCGCCATGGTGATGGAATGTTAGCACATTTTGATGGTGAATTATCACACCTTGCACGCGGGCTTTGCTTGGAAGTTACAGCTGAGGCAATTGATAGCGTTTTAACGCAAACAGATGCGGAAACAACGCGTCCACCACAACGGGCACCTGATAGCGGATACGAACGCTGTGCAAGTCGAAATTCCATTTTCTTAGTAAATACACATCCACGTCACATACCGCATGACGAGGGGCTCGAAGGTTCATCGTATCGAGAGCCTGGTCTGGATATCCTGAATATTGAATGGAGTGTTGGACGTCATCGTGTGATTTACGTAGGGGATGTCGTTATGCAATTGCATAATAATTCAAATACAATTGCCCACAATGATCTATCATGGATGACATGTCTTAACCCTGATGAGACACAGCTTTTGATTAAACGGCACAGCAAAGAAGGACATAGCTATATTGCCTTTGACTGCACCTATGTTGGAAAACCTTCCTCCTTATATTGGCAGCGTCAAATTTATATGGCACCAAAAGGCGAGGAATTACGTGGACACGATACGTTTCGTGTGCCGCACGATTGTACAATTGCCATTCGCTTTATTGTCAATCCACATTTT
Organism: Alphaproteobacteria bacterium; assembly: GCA_947488275.1. Taxonomy (GTDB): domain Bacteria; phylum Pseudomonadota; class Alphaproteobacteria; order Paracaedibacterales; family CAIOTO01; genus CAIOTO01. The sequence continues at coordinate 6,580 of CANKZX010000051.1, forward strand.
ATGATGACAGGCGAAGGCGATAAAATTTATTTAACGTTGAAATCAAATACCCCATCAATTCCTCATGGTAAAACAACACGTCGCAAAACGGTCGATCCCCATGAATGGCGGTTTAGAAGCATGGGATGCGATGATGTATTGAAAAGCAACGAAGAGGAAGGCGATCAAACATTGCTATTAATTAAAGAATGTGAAGCGAACCGATCTTATACATTTAAGTGGTCATTTAGCCAAACGAATTCGATAGAAGACGAGTAGAATCAGGATTTTGTATCGTCTTTCAGACCATCTTTGAATGATTTAATGCCTTTTGCAATATCACCCATAACTTGGGGCACACGCCCTGCACCAAAAATGACCAACACAACGACAAGCAAAATAACGCAATGTGTTAAACTAAATCCCATAATTGATGTCCTTTATTATACATTCATATACATTATACTCAACACAGATGATTTTTAGCAGAAAATCGCTAGTGATCATCGACCGTCATCACGAGGAAGGTCGCTCCGTGGTGATCCTGTAGCTATTTTTCTAGATGACCACACCAGCTCACGCTAGCTCGCCATGACGAAAGAAGTTGTGTAAAATCATCAGTATTGAGTATATATAAACGCTTTATGAATAAAAACGCAAGAATTTATATAGATTAAAGAAAAAATCATTTTCAACACCTTTCATCTAAAATCTTATTTCGAAAGTGTTAGAGAACTATTAACATTCAGGTTCTATAATCATTATATAGACCTATTTTTCTTAACCTTTCAAATGTCAATTCTTGTCTTACAACACGATATATCTCTTAAAAATCAGGATACAATACGGTTCAACACACTAGAAGACGCCATGTATTGGGCAGAAGTTCTGGCAAAATTCACACCAAATCCGACCAATACATATTTTGGTTTATACGAATTATTTATCAACAGCATCATTCATGGCATCAATAAAAAACAAAAACTCAATAACGCATACGTATATGTTCATATCGATGTCACACATGACTCTATTATATTTGACATCAAAGATGACGGGGATGGATTCAATTGGCGCCCTTTTCTGGAACTTGATGATAAACGGATACATGATAAAAATGGTCGAGGCATTGCACTGACACGGCACATCAGCTTTGACGACGTTACCTATTTAGGAAAAGGCAACCATGTACGTTGCCTAATTAATGTTCCATCAAAAGAAAAAGAAGCATAATGGCAAATCAAAAGATATCTCGAAAATTAGAGCTCCTTCAGAAAATATCGAATCGTAAAAGCGATTCATTGCGCCTTGAAATAAGTCATTGCCTCGAAAATATTGACATGCTTAATCGAGAAAAAGATACTCTCATTGCCACATACCTACAGGAAGAAAGATTATCAGCGAGCGGCGATGCCGCACATCATGGATTTGCACTAACCGCTTATCGCATACATCATATTCATAAGTGCACAACTATCACGAATCGCATTCAGGCTCATGAAAAACGTTACGCTGAATTACAAGACATGCTACGAGAACTTTTCGCTGAGCAAAAAGCATATGACATTGCCATTGAACGTTTAAAAAATCAACAACACGAAGACGCAAAACAAGCCGAACGCGCCTTTATGGATGAAATCTCCACACAAGGACATTACAGGCAACAAACCGTTTAAAACTGCTCACAAAAAAACACAAATTAGGTGATTTGAAATCGATTAATTGACAGGCACGATCTGCATCTTTTTACATTTCAGAGATTCCAATCCATAATGATCACATAATGGATTCCAAATTGAATAGAAGCCAAACAAGGCACTACATGTACTAAAACCAACAATCCACGGTGTTTTTGCATCAGGGGCACCAAGTGCATACATAATATTAAGAGGTGTTGCAATAATAAATCCTGCGGCTCTTAATATATAGGATTTTTGGCTTCCTTCTTCAATCACTGGCGCACGATTATGGCTCTCCCTGCAGGAGTAATAGGCATTAATAAAGGGCTCATATAGAGCATAAAGTCCATAAGCTAATTCAAGAGCCCCACAAAATCGTAATACATTAGCATATTGTTCAGATGGCATTGTGGGTGCTAAATAAAAGGCTGCACCTCCCCTAACAATATGAGCAATTCCTGTATTTAAAAATTGTTGCAACCGAGCCCTTTCTAACTTCTTTTTCTTACGATACTCTGTTTCTTCCCATTACATCACTTCATTTGCTGTCATATCTTTATTTGAAAAGCATTTATTAAGCGAAAATGTATCTTTAACCATAAGATATCCTGGATACACACACGAAACACCTCCAACTAAAAGTCGTTGCGAGCCAAATACGATAGCAAGCGGTGCTAAAGGATCATTTGGTGCAGCAAGTGCAAAAAAAAGACCTGCCGCACCACCAATGACATCCCCAACCCCTGTCAAAGCATAATTTTTTGCACTACTCATTTCTGATGCCATTCTGGCTTCATTATTCAATTGAGGATCAATATATTCTGAAACTCTCGATTTACAACAAGGCTCTAGCAACAAATAAATCCCATATAGAATATGCGCAGAAGCAACAGCTTTTAGGACTGTACCAAATTTATTATGATATTGAGCCGCTGCAATTTGAATAATAGCAACCGCACGCACAATACTCGCCACCCCTAAAAACATAAATTGTTTCCTTCGTGTCTTTTCATTATCACGTTGGATGATATAGGCTTGTTGCGCAGAATGACGCTCGATCTCAGCAGAAACGTGATTTGCAACCACTACTCCTTCCTCAACATCATGAACAATAGCCTGCTTACTCGTATCTAAGGGGTATTCAATATTCGATATAATACTCCCTCCTGATTGCTCAATGAACGTGTTAACTTTTGGTTGTTGGATAATCATTTGACAATGCCCATCAAAATCATCATTAAAATCGACAGAATGCACACTTAATCTCTCAGAATCTAAGTCTGCTGTCATTAACTGTGATACACACAAAGAAAATGCAAACATAATAAGAAAGTAAATTTTCATATTCTTAATCTTTAAATTTTATAATTTCCGCATCATATATTATTCCAAATAAAAAGATCAATACTTTTTTTTATATATACCCAACACCGATGATTTTTAGCAATTCTGCCGTCATAGCGAACCTGCGTAGCAGGTGTGGCTATCAAGAAAAACAAACATTTCCGATGTAACAGGCATTTCTAACGCAACAGCCCTGGATCACCACAAAAGCCTTTGGCTTTTTCGTGATGACGAGGGGTGATAAAATTATCTTCTGCTGAAAATCATCGGTGTTGGGTAATAGTACCAATTCAACATACTTAGCTATCCCCCTCTTACGTTTATTCTTCACATTGAACCATTTCGTGTTCCATGATATAATGTTCATTAAATAAACACAATAAAAGTTGAAAAATCATATGGGAAACGTTAATCCACGCGTTGATCTTGCTTTCAAGAAAATATTTGGTGTCGAAGAAAATAAGGATTTGCTGATATC
>CANKZX010000052.1 GCA_947488275.1 Alphaproteobacteria bacterium
TTCATTTGTGATTTGAATTTCAATATTAAAGCGTTTGCCATCATGCCCCTTTGCCTTAATATCCATAATGGACAGCTTATCCGTGCGAAAACTTTGCAAATTATAAGGATTCATTAATGTCAGATCAAACACCTGATCATTCGGTCCTACAATCGCATTAATCAATGACATCAATAGGTCCTTATTTTCTTCAACGCCAAAGATTTTTTTAAACGCAATATCAATGCGGGGGTTGAGACGTGCCATGGGGACTCTTCAAATCATTATATGTATTTTATTGTAGTATAGCATGAATGGGGATGGTTATAAAGGCATGTTTGCCACACAAGTTAATGCGCTTCATCCCAATTGCCCCCTATGCCCGATTCAACAACAAGCGGCACTGATAAGGTGGCTGCATTCTCCATAATTTCTTTTGCCCCTTTTATGAAGTGGCTGATAACATCCGTTTCTTGACTGTTGATTTCAAAAACAAGTTCATCATGGACTTGCAACAACATCTTAACAGGTATGTGTTGTGCCGTTATCCAGGTGTGCAGTTGTGCCATTGCCCTTTTTATAATATCAGCATTGCTTCCTTGAAGGGGGGCGTTAACTGCCTGACGTTCAGCAAATTGACGAAGGGCTGCATTTTTGTCGTGAATGCCTGGTGTATAGCAACGCCTTCCCATAAGTGTTGTTACGTATCCTTTTTCGCGGGCTTCATTTTTCATTTGGTTCATAAATACCTCAACACCAGGGTAGCGTTGAAGGTAGGTCTTAATAAGTTCACCTGCTATGTGTTGTGGAATCATCAACTGCTGCGATAAACCACGTGGGCTAATGCCGTAGATAATCGCAAAATTGACTGTTTTCGCCTGACGTCGTTGTTCCTTTGAAACGGTGTCATAGGGAATATCGAATAGATGACTTGCCGTCATTTGATGGATATCAATATTTGATTTAAAGGCTTCTTTTAGCACAGGAATATCAGCAAAGTGGGCAAGAAGACGAAGCTCAACCTGCGAATAGTCGAGTGCAATCAATGTGCATCCTTTTTCAGCAATAAAGGCTTTTCGAATGCGTCTGCCATCTTCCGTTCGGATGGGGATATTTTGCACGTTTGGTTCTGATGATGATAAACGTCCTGTTGCTGTGCCTGCCAATGAATAAGATGTGTGGACACGTCCTGTTTTCGTGTTGATTTGACTTAGCAACCCTTCAACATAGGTCGATTGAAGCTTAGCAAGACTTCGCCATTGCAATACTTTTTCGGGCAAAATATGTCCCTTTTGAACTAGATTTTCAAGTACGTCGGCGTCCGTGATATAGGTGCCTGTTTTTGTTAACTTGGGGGCTGGTAGATTTTGTTCGTCAAACAGAACAACGCCTAATTGTTTAGGAGATCCAATATTAAAGGTGTGTCCAGCGAGCGTATAAATCTCATTTTCAATAGTATGCATACGTTCAGTTAGTTCAAAACCATAACGTTGCAATACCTGTGCATCAACATGAATACCCGAACGTTCCATAGCAACAATCGAAGGGATAAGCGGTCGTTCGATGTCATAATAGAGAGTGGAAACCTGATTTTGCGTAAGTTGTGGTTTAAAGCATTCATACATCAGAAGCGTTATTTCTGCATCTTCGGCTGCATATGTTGTTGCGGTTTTAATATCAATCAAATCAAAAGTTTTCTGATTTTTTCCACTGCCCGCGATCTCTTTAAAGGAGATTGTATCGCGTCCAAGGTATGTTTTAGCCAAGTAATCCATATTATGAGGATGTTGTCCACCAAACAGGCAATATGACATCAGCATCGTATCCTCATACGATTTAAGTGATAAACCATCATTTGCAATAATGGCCATATCGTATTTGATATTGTGTCCAATTTTCAGGATACCTGCTTGGGTTAAGAAAGCGGCAAGGAGTGGTTTTATGGCTTCAAAATTAGCTTGTTGCGTATTTTGTTGTTGCGTGTCTTGGTTGGGGACAATGTGATGACGAAACGGAATATAAGCTGCCTTGATAGCACCATTGGATGCTCTGAAGGCCAGCGAACAACCAACCCAAATGGCATCATGAATATGAAGCGATGTCGTTTCCGTATCAAAAGCAACTGCATCTGCAAGGGCAGCTTCGTTTAAAAAGGCGTCAATTTCACTTGTTGTGATAAGTGTAAGATAGGCTGGTGTTTCCGATGATGTAGATGACGACGATGTAGATGATGATGGTTTTGATTGTGATTGAAGGTTTAGATTTTGCACTTCACCTCTCACACGGTTAAGAAGGGTGTTGAACCCCATCCGCGTTAGGAAATTAATTGTTATTTCGGAAACGTCTTTGATGAAAAGAGAATCAAAATCAAGCGGCAGTGTGAGGTTATCAACAAGTGTGACAAGTTGTTTTGATATGCGCGCTTTATCTGCATTATCAATGAGTGATTGCCTGCGCTTAGGTTGTTTAATTGTATGGGCTTGCGTAAGTAACGTTTCAAGATTGCCAAAAGTTAGAATCAGTTCAGCTGCTGTTTTAACACCAATACCAGGAACACCTGGTACATTGTCGGAGGCATCACCCGCTAATGCTTGTACATCAATAACCTGAGTCGGAGGAACGCCAAATTTCTCGTGGACAGCCGCATGATCAATAATTCTACGCTTTAACGGATCATAAAGATGAATATTTGTATCGACGAGTTGCATAAGGTCTTTATCGGCGGAAACAATCATAACTTTAAAACCAAGTTTTTCTCCTTGCCGTGCATACGATGCTATCAGGTCATCTGCTTCATAATCAGCCATGTCAATAGCAGGTACACCAAAGGCCGCACACGCTTCATGAATTAGGGCAAATTGTGGAACTAGTTCATCAGGAGCAGGGGGACGATGGGCCTTATAGTCAGCATAAATGCGTTGACGAAATGTTTGGCGCCCTGCATCAAAAACAACAAGAAAATGGTCTTGCTTATGATCAAGGATGAGTTGACGTAGCATATTACAAAACCCATAAACAGCACCCGCAGGTGTGCCATCGGTAGCGGTTAAAGGGGGGAGCGCATGATAGGCGCGGAAAATAAAACCAGAGCCATCAATCAAAATAAGTTTGTTCATAAAATGCAGACTGTTGAGATCATCTGGGCGATCTTAGCAAATTATCCCTATAAGGTAAATGAATTGCCACATCCACAACCAGCAGTTGCATTTGGATTCGTTACAATAAATTTACTGGCGGATAAATCTTGGACAAAATCAAGCGTGCCACCTGATACAAGCCCCAGTGATATATCATCAATAACCACTTTTGCACCGTGTTCTTCAAATGTTTGATCGTCAATTGTTAACGTGTCATCAATGATAAAATTATATTGAAAGCCTGAACACCCACCGCCTGTAATGTTAACACGAAAGAATGATGTCGTTTGCTCAGTGGCAAGTAAAGCCGTAATACGATGTGCTGCTGCAGGTGTGATATGAAAAGATAACATTAAGCAAACTCCTTCATACGAGTATTATTATTTTAAAGCTGTAGGTGAATGATCATTTAAGTAAGCATCAATACGTTTAAGTGATTCTTTTTTCCCAAGGATTTCCATCACATCAAAAAGGCTAGGTGAAACGGTTCGATGGGTAATCGCAACACGTAATGGCTGCGCGAGGGCGCCTAATTTGATTGAAAGGCTTTCAGCTGTATGACGGATCGTTGATTCCAATACGTCATGTGTAAAATCGCAAATATTAAGCGCATCACGTAATGTGGCAATTGATTGTTTTGCGTCATCATTGCAAAAACCAAGGGCTTTCTCATCGTAATCAATGGGCATATTCACATAAATCAATGCGCCATCGGCAAGTTCAAGAATCGTTTTAGCCCGTTCTTTAAGACCATTCATTCCAGCTTGAATAAAGTGTGATTCGACGTCTGTTAAGGCACGACCTACTTTTTCAACAATTAAAGGTGCTATCAACGTAGATAAATAAGTGTTATCGGCGTGACGAATATAGTGCCCATTTAAATTGGTCAACTTTGCCATATCTAGGCGGGCAGGGGCTCTGCCAATACCAGGTAGGTCAAACCATTCAATGGCTTGTTCAGTTGAAATGATTTCATCATCCCCATGTCCCCAGCCTAGTTTTAACAAATAATTACGCATCGCCTCAGGCAAAAATCCCATTGCACGATATTCTTCGGCGCCCATTGCACCATGGCGTTTCGATAATTTTGCGCCATCGGCTCCGTGAATAAGGGGGATATGAGCGAATGCTGGAACTTGCCAACCACACGCTTCATAAATTTGTTTTTGACGAAAGGCATTTGTTAAATGATCGTCGCCTCGAATAATGTGCGAGATATGCATATCATGGTCATCAACGATAACGGATAACATATAGGTTGGTGTGCCATCCGCACGTAAGATGATCAGGTCATCCAATTGTTTGTTTTGAACGCGCACATCGCCTTGAACCAGGTCATGAATGACGGTTTCACCTTCTTGGGGCGCTTTAAAGCGAATAACAGGCTTGATGCCTTCTGGTTTGAGGGTAGGATCACGGTCACGCCAAAAGCCATTATACCGTGGTGGTAGTCCGTTTGCCTTTGCGTGTTCACGCATCTGTTCAACCTCTTCAGGGGAACAATAGCAATAATAGGCTTTACCATCAGCTACGAGTTGATGCGCAATAGCGGCATGCCGATCAACACGTTTGGATTGAAAAACAACGTCATAATTAGTTGTAATGCCAAGCCAGTTTAGGCTGTCAAAAATAGCATCAACGGCCTTGGTTGTTGATCGTTCACGATCCGTATCTTCAATGCGAAGCAGAAAACGACCACCCGTGTGTTTAGCAAATAACCAATTAAAGAGTGCCGTTCGCGCCCCGCCGATATGAAGATAGCCTGTTGGGCTGGGGGCAAAACGAACGATCGGTTTATCACTTGCTTGGAAGGGGGAGGTCGTTTCTGTCATTATACGTACCTATTTATGAATTCATTGAGTTAAAGAAGTCAGCATTGGTTTTGCTATATTTTAGTTTATCAAGTAAGAATTCCATTGCTTCGACGGTACCCATGGGGTTTAGAATGCGGCGTAGTACCCACATTTTGGATAATTCGCCCTTGTCAGTGACAAGCAGTTCTTCTTTACGTGTACCTGATTTATTGATATCAATTGCAGGGAAAATTCGTTTATCAGAAATTTTGCGATCCATAACAATTTCAGCATTGCCTGTTCCTTTAAATTCTTCAAAGATGACTTCATCCATACGAGATCCTGTATCGATTAGTGCAGTTGCAATAATGGTGAGTGAGCCACCTTCTTCGATATTACGTGCTGCCCCTAACACCCGTTTTGGTCGCTGAAGGGCATTGGCATCCACACCACCTGTAAGAACTTTGCCTGATGATGGTACAACCGTGTTATAGGCGCGGGCAAGACGTGTAATGGAATCGAGCAAGATAACAACATCACGTTTTTGTTCAACGAGACGTTTTGCTTTTTCAATAACCATTTCGGTTACTTGTACGTGGCGTGATGCAGGCTCGTCAAAGGTCGAGCTAATGACTTCACCTCTAACAGAACGTGCCATATCCGTTACTTCTTCGGGGCGTTCATCAATAAGCAATACAATCAGATAAATCTCTGGGTGGTTTTCAGCAATTGAGTGCGCAATGTTTTGCAACATGACCGTTTTACCCGTACGCGGCGGGGCAACCAATAAGGCACGTTGACCGCGCCCAATAGGGGTGACCATGTCAATCACACGCTGTGTTACATGTTTACCATTTACACCATGCTTTTGATCGCTTTCAATTTCAAGGCGAAGGCGTTCGTCAGGAAAAAGGGGGGTAAGATTATCAAAATGAATACGGTGACGGATGCTTTCTGGTTCATCAAAGTTAATTTTATTGACTTTGACAAGGGCAAAATAGCGTTCGCCATCTTTTGGCGATCGAATCTGTCCTTCAACGGTATCGCCTGTGCGAAGGCTGAAGCGTTTAACCTGGGTAGGGGATACATAAATATCATCAGGTCCCGCTAAATAATTGGATTCGGGTGAACGAAGAAAACCAAAGCCATCTTGCAGAATTTCAATAACACCATCGCCAAAAATAGCAATGTCTTTTTCGGCGAGCTTTTTTAAGATGGCGAACATAAGATCTTGTTTGCGAAGGGAGCTTGCGTGTTCAATTTCATGTTCTTCGGCAATAATAAGGAGTTCAGCAGCTGATTTGCGTTTGAGTTCTTGGAGGTGCATTGATATTCTGTCCTAGTTAGAAAGGCTTAAACACGACACATATAAGTATGATGATAAGAGCGATTGTTGGGATTTCATTAAGCAGTCGAAAGAAACGACCTGATTTGGAGGGGATGCGCAACGCTAACATTCGTCGGCATGCATTCAAGTAGAATTGAAACACAATTAGACCCAAAACACAAGTAAATTTTAAATGCATCCATCCTGCAATGCGATTGTGTGGCAAAAGAAAAAGAAGAGTACCAAACAAAAGTGAGATATGCATCGCTGGCGTCATAATAATGCGGTACAGTTTTTCTGCCATGATATCGAGGGTTTTTCGTGTGTTTTCATCTATGCATTCTACGTGATAGACAAAAATGCGTGGTAGATAAAAGAGTCCCGCCATCCAGCAAAAAACGCCAAGCAGATGAAAAAATTTTATGTAGAAATAGTAATCGGTGATTGTATCAATGAGCGTGTTCATGGTAGGTTCTCAAAATTATGGAAGAATGATACGCACCATAGCATATTTTGTGATTGTTATACGAGATCTTCGCATGGGTGGAATATGGGAGCATCCGTGTCTGAAGGATACTATAATAGTTGACCTTTAATGTATCCCATGATAGAAAATTCTATCAATTTTCAACCTAAAGTCATTATATGAATAATTTTACTAAATGTTTTGTGCTTTTATTTGCCTTAATTGTTCAGTCATTTACCTTGGCATCAAGTGCTTCTTTTGATGATAAAGCAGATTTAATACGTGCGATTGCGTTGACGTTTCGCAAAACAACGGACCCCGTTCTTTTGGAAGTGTATCCGAATCAACGGCAAGTAATTGAGGATGTTCTTTTAGGATTTTGTCGTGATATGCAAACACACGACGGTGAGGCGCTCCAATTAAATATTGATCATTTCGGGCTTGTTTGTATCGCTAGCCATTATATGTTTAGTACGGAATGTCCGCATAATGCTGGTTATTTTCAGCGTTTGAATGACTATTTTAAAGATTATTATTCAGATGTTTTGGATTTCTTTGTTGAAAGTTTATCATTTGTTGTTCAGGAAAAATATTTGAGATTTAATTTTCAAATGACGTCTGTTCATCAAAAATTTCAGTTGGGGATTAATGATCTTTTAGAAAAGTTGAGAACGCATACAGATCAAGCGGCTGTGATCCCATCCATTACTGATGTTGAAAAGATTTTAACTAGTTATCCTCTGTTTTTACAACGTTATAAGCTTGAGGCTGTGGAGGTGGCATTATCCTGGGGTGGTTTCTTAGATGATGCCGATACGCAACATGATGGAGAGAGTAAAGGAATAGAGGCTATCGATTTTTCAACATTGTTGAATTTATTTGACTGTAAAAAATTAGCATTTAGCAAAATGACAGATTATCTTCTTCTTGTGAATAAGAAGTTATGTAAGATGAGAGATACATATTTTCCAGAACCAACGCATTATCCGAAGTCAATGCATAAGGTGAATATTCAGACATTTAATTTGAAAACACTTGGGATGACGCCAGAAAGTGCAGAAAACGCTGTGTTGGAAATGATGAGGAATATCCTTGCCCCTAAACAAACGCTTACATTAGATTCTTCTTTTTCACATAAGCTTCAAGCTGCACAGCAATTTATTGCTGAACGTGAGTGTGCTGATGTTTCAAAATCTGTTGCTTCTGCGTTAGTTGATGATGAGGTACCTTTAGGCCAGGTTGTCGAAGCGTCGAGTTCAGGTAAGAAGAAAAAAAAGAAGCTTAAAAAGAAAAAGAAGAAAAAGGGGGCAAAAACAATAGAAGAAAAGGCTAAGCTCGATAAATCAGAGGAGCCTCAAACTGATTCTGACTCAGAAGACGATGATGAGAAAGAAGTTGATGGAGCTCATATAGTGATGCCTGAAGCGGCAAAGAATGAAGAGGATGATTCTATCATCGTTGATGCCGCCGTTGTTGCACCCTTTGTACCAGACTCTGTTGATGCATCAATTCCTGGTGAAGTGGCAATTGAACGTGCTGTCAATGCCGCCGCTGCAATTGATCAAGATGAGACTAATCAATATCTCTTTTCAGATACTTTCGTTCCTGTGCATTCCCCTTATTTGGTTCTGCCATTTAGTCATGCTTCAAAACTTTTTAGTGTTCCGCCAATGCCAGTTACAATCACTGATTATAGTAATATGTTGACGGCACTATTGTTTATAAGACCTGCGTCGCCTGGGTCAGTAATCATAACTGATTGGGATATTTTCATAACAGAAACACGTTTGATTCGTGTGCAAAAAGATGGTAGTACCTCAGAAGAACATATTGCTTGTCTTTTGGGGGATGAACCTTTGTTATTAAGTTTATCAATTTCTGAGAGGATGTTTGCTGTATTGAGTGGTCAGGTGATGAATAGTAATTTTGTTGAGGCTGGAACGCTTGTAACTCATGGTGCTTATTATCATGCGAATCAAGGGCATTATCATTGTTGGTTTGATATGCATGCAGATAGGGATCCTGTTTATTCACAACTGAAGGTTATTCAAGATGAGCTTGGTCGCTATTTTTCACAACATTCATCACATGTTCTGTTTTCTCGCTTTCGGCAGATGAATCTCGCTTTTAAACAGAGATCTTATCAGTATTGGCAAGAATTATTAATTAATAATTTTGAATCTGTATCTGACCCATACCAACGCTTTATAAACTATTATCAAGACAGATCTTTTGTTTATGCGCAACGGTATCGTTATATGTTGCAAACAATAGAAAGTTTTAATCTATTAAAACGCCAAATTGGATTGCCATAACATTTGTTATCTTTTTCATATAGGCGTAAGTTGTGGATGATTTATGATGAGGTAATATCCCTCTTTTGTAGGTGAATCTTATCTTTATTTTCACGATTCCTTATAAAAATATAGACAAAAACCCTAAAGACCCCCTAGAATAGAATTGTGGGGGGCCTATTCAATTCATGCGTCTATTTATTCAATTTTTATTTATTAGTGTTGCGTTTATTTGTATACACATGTCATGCGTATATGCTTATCGTCCGCCAACAGCGGCTATTGTTGTTGATGCGCGAAATGGCAATATTGTTTATGGGGAAAATATAGACGCGCCGCGTCATC
>CANKZX010000053.1 GCA_947488275.1 Alphaproteobacteria bacterium
GGGGTTATGGGTAACCTCATCTGGGGTACCTTGGGCAATAATTTGTCCGCCACCAGCGCCCGCTTCAGGTCCCATATCAATCACATAATCAGCGACGCGAATGGCATCTTCATCATGTTCGACCACCACGACTGAATTTCCAATATCACGAAGGTGTTTAAGCGTCTCGAGCAATCGATCATTATCCCGTTGGTGTAGTCCAATCGAGGGTTCATCAAGAACATATAAAACACCTGTTAGGCTGGATCCCACTTGGGAGGCAAGCCGAATACGTTGACTTTCACCGCCCGACAGTGTACCAGCACTTCGTGATAGTGTTAGATAGTCTAAGCCAACATTCAGTAAGAATTTTAAACGATTACGTATTTCTTTTAAGATCCGTGCTGCAATTTCTGTTTGTTTTTTTGAAAGGGTGAGTTCATCAAACCATGTGTAGGCTTCGTTGATGGAAAAGTAACAGACCTCAGAAATATTTTTGTTATTGATTTTTACACATAAAGCCTCGGGGCGAAGACGTTGCCCATTACAGGCATGGCAAGCGTGATCATTTTGAAAACGGCTGAGCATATCGCGCACCCATTCGCTTTCGGTGTCTTGCCAACGCCGCCTAAGATTGGGAATAACTCCTTCGAATGTTTTATTGCTATTATAACTGCGTGTGCCATCATGATAGGTGATCGGGATCGCCTCATTCCCCGAACCATGAAGAAGGACATGTTGTACGTGTTCGGGTAATTCAGCAAACGGAATGGTTGTATTGGCGCCATAGTGCGCAGCAACCGATTCAAGGATTTGCATGTAGTATTCGCGTGTTGCTGTGATGCGTTTGCCGCCCGTGTTTTCTTCTGCCCATGGCGCTATGGCGCCTTGCTTTAAACTCAGTCCGCGATTGGGGACAATTAAATCAGGGTCAAAAACGACTTCGATGCCAAGTCCATCGCATGTTGGGCAAGCGCCCTGTGGGCTATTAAAGGAGAAAAGCCGTGGTTCAATTTCTTCAAGGGTGAATCCTGATTCAGGACATGAAAATTTTGATGAAAAGATAAGGGTGGTACCTGAATCGGCATCTTTAATAGCGGCCAAGCTACCGCTCAATGATAGTGCCGTTTCAAACGAATCAGCAAGGCGCGTCATAAATTCACGGTATGTTTCCGATTCGGATTCTGGGATTACAAAGCGATCAACAACAACAGAAATATCATGTTTAATATTTTTTTTAAGATCGGGGACTTCGTCAAGATTATAAATAGTGCCATCAATTTTGACACGTTGAAATCCTTTTTTTAAAAGGTCTTGTAATTCTTTTTTATACTCACCTTTTCGTCCACGAACGATGGGGGCAAGAAGCAATAATCGTGTTTTAGGTGCCATTTCCAGCACACGATCGACCATCTGTGAAATAGTTTGTGCCTCAATTGGAAGGCCTGTGGCAGGGGAATGGGGAATGCCAACACGTGCATAAAGGAGACGCATATAGTCATAAAGCTCTGTCACGGTGCCAACGGTGGAGCGTGGATTTTTAGATGTCGTTTTTTGTTCAATTGAAATGGCAGGACTTAGTCCATCAATTGAATCAACGTCAGGCTTCTCCATCAGTTGCAAAAACTGACGGGCGTAGGTTGATAGGCTTTCAACGTAGCGTCGTTGTCCCTCTGCATAAAGCGTATCAAAAGCAAGGGATGATTTACCTGACCCTGAAAGCCCTGTTATCACAACGAGTTGATCGCGTGGAATGTCCACATTAATGTTTTTTAAATTATGTTCCCGTGCACCACGTATTTGAATCGTTTTCATATTTTGTTTCTTGATTAAATCCATATCTAAGAGATAAACATTTTAAGCGTCGTGTGCAAGCGCGAGATAGAAAAATAAGGGGCTTATTAGCAAAGTAACGTTTCTTTATTTTGTATTTGAATACAAAAAATGTTATCGTACAACCAATACACGTCAAGAAAGTATGTTAAAATGTTGCGTTTATGTTGGTTTATGGTTTTTTGTTTTTTTACAGTACTATGTCATGGTAGTACGCTTTATGATGAGCAAGGGGGAGGAGATGAAGTATCTTCTTTTCATACTGATATTGAGCTGCCTTCTTCTGATTCTGATGATGAGCAATTAAAAAAAAGAAAATCTCGTGATGCAGTTGTGGCAGGGGGCTCTGCATTGGGTGGAGAAATAACAGCCGAACACATTGATGATTTGATAGAAAAAAATGCTATTGAGCGTTTAATAAAGATCTATGATGATCTGCACATGTCAACAAAAAGAGTAATGCCAAGGTCGCGTGAAGGTTTTGATTCCGTAGATGATCCGTTGTTTTGGCGATCTGATGTTACAGCGAACGATCAACGAATTGCACGTTTGTTTTTTCCTCATCGTTATATTTTAGACCATTATGGACGTTCTTTTGATCGGTTAAATGAGGCAGCCCAATTATGTATTTTGATTGCAGCAAAGCATGGTTATCAACTCTCACGAGAGATAATAGTAAACATCTTTCCGTTTCAACAAAATGAAAAAGAAAGTGCCAATAAGCTTCGCTTAAAAAGCATATCGTTGCCCTTGCGTGATAAAATTAATTTTATTTTAAATGTCCCTTTTTCAATGAACAATCAAGAAAATGTGACAATTTTTAGGACTGATGAAGGACGTGAAATCCTGCAGCAATTTGCTGAATTATCTGGAGAGGTTAATTCACTTGTTGCATTTAATGCCGCTTATGCATGTCTTTTACTTGGGGAGAAGGTTCATGCGTTAAAGCTTTTTTTAAAAGCGGGGAAAAAAGGTATAAAACGCGGTTTTATTGAAGCAGCAGATTTATTTGTAAATGGCAAAATGGAGGCTCTTCATTTATTACCTGAACCGTTAGTTAAATCTGGAAAAGTTGAGACATTAAAAGAACTTTTAGCGTTGGCAGGGGATGATGGGCGGTGGTATTTAGCCGATTGCTACCGTTATCACTGGTTAGCAGGGCCATCTGAAAGGGCATATTACGATGAGTATTATGCGATCGTTAGTAATGAAAGCCGTGTTGCATCCTATCATTATGAATATGCCCTTCTTCATATAAATTGGGCAGAACGGTTGCAGGATAGTGATGCGGATAAAATCAATTTTTATAAGATAGCCTTAGATTCATTATCGAATACGATGACGTTAGGACGATTGGAGGTATTGCCTGATATGGAGGGAGTTTTAATTATTCTTGATAGGTTAATCAAAAATAATTCTTCTTTTGGAGCTCTTATTAATTTAGAGGAAGCCAGGGCAGAAATAGCATCATTTAAAGAAAAGTATGAAAGGCAGCTTGTAGTGAGCGCATCTTTTAAGCAGCGTATGTTGAATGAGTTGCTGGCAAAGTAAGTATATGTTTCATAAGGTAATCATTCTTTTTATTGGATTGTTCATATGGAATGTAAGCATTGCAAGTGCTGCATTGAAGCGGACAAATCAAATATCAAATGAAGCTTTGGGTAAAGAAGCAAGAATAAATCCTAATGATTTACCCATTGATTTAATCACTGATCGTGGTGTAACTATTGGCTTTGCTAATGTCGGGCAGGGGAATGGTCTTTTCTTAATAAATCATTTTGATGGCACGATGTTTATTATTGATGCGGGTTATTCAGCTTTTCCTGCAGGCGTGATTGACGCCACTCCTTTGGTCACACGTTTTGTGGCATTAATGAAAGGTCAGTTGCAAGCTTCCGCTAATTGTGCCGATTTTGCTTCAATGAATGTGATTGTCACGCATCCCGATAAAGATCATCTTAATTTGCTTAATATGATGGGGCGTGTTGATTTTCTATCCTTTCAAACAAATGTTCGTGCCATTTATTTGGGTGGTAATCTTTTACAATATAGAAGTAATGAAGCAATTGATTTTCTTTCTAATGTAAAATTACTAAAAGAAAATAAAGCAAATATTAATATTATTTCGTTATCTCATTTAATTCATCAAAATTCTATTGTGCAAACATTAGGAGATTATATTGATTATTTAGGTCATGCTGATTTTTTTGATTTTAAAGAATCGTTAAATGAATCAAGCTTACCTTATGCAATGCATCTTGCTATTCCTGGATTTTTAACATCTGCTCAGCCTATTGATTCAAGGAATCGTTTTGAATTTTTATGCGTTAACGCTTATCACGATCCGCACACGTCACATATATGCGATGCAGCAAATACATTTACAGCGTGCATAGATAACATTAGAGACGATCATAAAATAGGTAAACCAATCGGTTCACTTAGCGATGAAGCGGTGAATGGTAATAGCGCTGTCGTTCGTTTAGTGCTGAATGGTGTTTCATTTATTTTTACAGGTGATGCAACAGGAAAAACAACAAGGCGAATTATAAGGGAAGAGTCTGATTTGCGTAGATTACAAGCACGTCTTCTTTTAGCAAGCCATCATGGCGCTGAAGAGCATCATACAAATTCAGCTGATTGGGCCTTGGTCGTAAATCCTGAGATTGTTGTATTTAGTGCAGGTTTTCATAACGGTTATGATCATCCACGTTTTCAATCTATTTATACTTATTTAATGCTTCTTAACCTTGGCATAAGTAACGAGCACCCAATCATGTTTCATAATGTTTTTGGTAGCCAAGAACGTGCTCAGCATGCGGTAGGAAATTTTATGCGTAATGCAGTAGGGCAGGATGTACGTGACCCAATTTTAGCCGATCTTACATTACATGCTTTTGATAATCATCATTTGCATAACGCTATGAATGGCAATTGGGCACGTGTTAATACACGAAAGGCTCTTTTTACAACATCGTGTGTGCCAGAGGATAGAGCTGGGCTTGTTTTTAAGGTTAATGAAGACGGAACGATTCGAACTCAACCCTTTTCTTAAGTTTTATTGTGAAAGGATTATAGTTGCATTTAGAGTCCCTAAAAAAAGCCCAGGCTTTTTAAATGCAGCGACTTTGTGAAGATATGCGCGATCATTTGTTTTACTAAAATGATCAATTGAGCCTGCCATGAAAACTACGTCTTCAAAACAAAAATCCCTTAACGTAAACTCGCCAGACCTTTCCCCTGAACGGCTCGCCCTTTATGTCCGTTTGAAAAAGGCGTTATTAGGTGAATTGAAACGCCGAAAAGACGAAGAGGCGCGTTATGACTGGCTTTCAAATGCCCGTCCTGAACAGAGGTTTCCTGTAGGTGATGATTGGCAAACATGGCTTATTTTAGCAGGGCGTGGCTTTGGTAAAACCCGAACAGGTGCCGAAACCATTCGCCATCTTGTTGAAACAAATCAGGCGCGACATATTGCGTTGATTGGTCAAAGTTTAGTTGAGGCGGCCTCTGTTATGGTGCATGGGGAAAGTGGCTTATTGGCTGTTTTTCCGCCGCATGAACGACCTGTATTTAAACCAAGTCAACAAAAGATATATTTCAAAAATGGCGCTGTTGCCACGTTGTTTGGGGGTAATACCCCTGAACGCCTCCGTGGACCGCAATTTGATTTAGTATGGATTGATGAATTTGCGAAATTTAAGAACCCTGATGAATTATATGATCAGGTCATGATGGGGCTTCGGTTAGGGGATCAGCCCAGGTGTATTATAACGACAACACCGCGCCCATTGCCGTTGATTGAAAAATTGATGAAGGATCCGAAAACGCATCTAACGCGTGGCAGTACCTTTGATAATGCGGCTAATTTAGCGCCATCCTATTTGGCGCAAATGAAGGCGACGTATGCAGCGACACGCCTTGGGGCGCAAGAGCTTTATGCGGAGGTTTTAACGGAGCGGGAAGGGGCGCTTTGGAATCGGTCACTGATTCGGTATCAAACCCCAGTGGATGAAAATTGGCGCCGTATTGTGATTGCCATTGATCCAGCGACAACACATCATGATCAAAGTGATGAAACGGGGATTATGGTGGTTGGTCTTCATGATGATGGATTCGTTTATGTACTGGAGGATTTGAGTGGGCGCCTGCCACCAACAGAATGGGGGATACGTGTGACAGAGGCCTATTGGCGCTATAACGCGGATCGCGTCGTGGCGGAGGTTAATAAGGGTGGAGATTTGGTGGAGAGGATCGTGAAAAGCATTGATCCTCATGTGGCCTATAAGGCCGTTCGGGCAACACGTGGAAAGGTTGTGCGTGCAGAACCTGTGGCGTCTTTGTACGAGCAAGGAAAAGTTTTTCATAGCCGTCCATTGACATTGCTGGAACAACAGATCTGTGATTACATCCCCAATCGTACATCAAAATCACCTGATCGGATGGATGCGTTGGTGTGGGCTATTACTGATTTGATGTTGGCGCGTGAAGCCTCTTCTGAACCAAAGGTATGGGGGATTTAAGGGGGGTTAATACATTCCCCCATTTGCATTGATAACAGATCCCGTTATAAAGCTGGCTTTTTTATCAATGAGGAATGAAACACAATGCGCAATTTCCTCTGCTGCACCTAAGCGCCCAACAGGAATTTGTGCAATGATTTTTGTTAAGATTGCCTCTGGGACGGCACGAACCATTTCGGTGTCGATATACCCTGGAGCAATCACATTGGCGGTGATTCCTTTAGTTGCGACTTCTAAGGCGACCGATTTTGCAAACCCAATAAGGGCAGCTTTTGTAGCCGCATAATTGGCTTGCCCGCGTTGTCCCTTTAGCCCATTAACTGATGATAGGTAAATCAGCCTGCCAAAACCCTTTGCGCGCATCCCCTCTAATACGGCTTGGGTGAGGTAAAAACATGAATTAAGGTTCGTTTGAATCACACGATGCCATTGATCAGATGTCATGTTTTGAAGTGTTGCATCTGCTGTAATACCTGCATTATGAACAAGGACATCAATTGTGCCATATGTTTCTGCAAGTCTACTAAGTGTCTCTTTGCAAGCACTTTCATCCCCTACGTCAAATAATTCAACGCTAATTCCTGTCTCATTATGAAAAGTGTTCGCTGCTTTTGAATTATGTGCATACGTTGCAATGACGTGATAGCCTTTTTCAGTGAGCTCACGACTAATTGTGGCGCCAATACCACGTGTTCCACCTGTAACAAGGGCGAGAGATGTCATTTGTTTCTCAGTATAATATATTTTAATAAAATTTTATCATCATAATGATTGATTCGGCAAATGAAAAAACGTGAGCACTGCGTAAGTTAAAGAGTATATATTCGAAAATAGTTCGTGTATAAGGTATGAGAATATGCAAAAAAATAGGGAATTTATGAACAATACCATGCAAAAAACAAGACAATCTTTTTGGGTTGTTAAAGCATTAAAATCAATGCCAGTGCAGCTTGTACTTAGCATTTTGATTGTTGTTGCTTGTGGTTCTTATTTTCCGCATCCAGTCGCACGTGCTGCTTATACGTTTAGTCTTTTAATTAAAGACTTATTGTTATTTGTTTTACCGCTTGCGGTTGCGTCTTTTATTGCCTCGACATTGATTGGCTTTCGTCAGAATGCACTTTTACTCGTTTTGGTTTTACTTGTTTTTGAAGGGATTTCGAATGCAACTAGTGTGATGTATGCGTACGGGGTAGGGATATCATGTCAAGAATGGATTCCTGTATTTAAGGCAAATCTTATGCAGGACTTCCAACTTGTTCCCTTTTTTCAAATAGGCGATTATCGATCTGGTCTTTGGTCATCTGTTAATGGGGTTGTTATTGGCACGCTTTTGGGTGTATTGGGTGCTACGGTTCGTATGGCACAGCTGGATGCCGTTGTTTTCCGTGCGCGTGATTATATGGGGCTTGTTTTTAGTCGTGTTTTTGTACGTTTAATTCCTTTTTACGTTTTTGGTTTTCTTGTGTTTATGCAGCATTCGGGATTGTTGGAGGAGATTGTGAATTCATATCTTTCCATTATTGCTTTTGTAACATGTGTTATTCTTGCCTATTTAGTTTTAATTTTAGCTGTTGCCTCACGTTTTAACGGACAAGAGTGTGTGCGTATTATTCGTCATATTTGGCCGACAGGTGTGATTTCATTTACAACAATGTCGAGTGCTGCCACAATGCCTTTCACGATTGAGGCCGCTGAAAAAAATCTTAAGACGCCAGGTTTTGCAGCAATGTTGATTCCAGCAACAACCAATATTCAACAAGTTGGTGATTGCATTGCCAATGCGTTTCTGTGTCTTGTTATCTTAAAGAATTTTGGAAAACCTATGCCTGATATACTGTCATGGAGTATTTTTCTCATGTGGTTTACCCTTGCACGGTATACAACCGCAGCTGTTTTAGGTGGTGCTATTTTTATTATGGTACCTATTTATGAGCATTATCTTGGTTTTACGCACGAAATGACAGCGCTTATTATTGCACTTAATGTTGTTCTTGATCCGATTATTACATCTACCAATGTGTTGTGTAATGGAGGGCTTGCAATTGTGTTTGAACGATTATGGATTTATATAAAAGAAAAATTAGCCTGTTAAAACGATGCCATTTTCAGCGCGCCAATAGATATAAACTTCGTCATCCCATTTGACATCACGTTCGGTTAAACGGAGCAGGTTTGTAACGGCTGCTTGCACACGCTTTCCTGATTCAAGTTCAATGTGATAAATTGACATATCACCTAAATAACCTATTTCGCGCACAATTCCTTTGGCTGTATTACGTCGTTTTACGTTTGGTTCTTGAATTTCTTTATCTGTTCCCTCAACTGGGGGAAGTATTAAATCAGTTAATGTAATTAATAATGGTAGTGTATTTTCAAGCGTTTCATCATCTAACGGTGTTGTTGAAATCATGACTTTTTCAGGACGAATCGCAACCGACACATGTGATCCAAGTGGTGTAGCACCTGCATGTGTTATTTGAAGTTGGCATCCAGCCTCTGGCGATTCAATGACAACATGATCGGGCGCATCCTCAATCACGATGCCATCAAAGACATTCATCGTGCCAATAAATTCAGCAACGTAGCGTGAGTTTGGAAATTCATAGATATCATGGGGAACACCTGTTTGGCGGATGCGCCCTTCCTCCATAATGGCCATGCGGGTGGACATGGTCATGGCTTCTTCTTGATCGTGAGTGACTAAGATAAAGGTAATACCTACT
>CANKZX010000054.1 GCA_947488275.1 Alphaproteobacteria bacterium
GTAAGTGAAATCCTATTAGGATTTCCACTTGTGACGAACGAAAAGCAATGATAAAAACACTTACCCAAGGACATCGGGGACAGCAAATCATGAGGTAAAATCTCTCTTAACTTTGCGTCAATCCTGTCCAGTTTTGGGGGGGCATTTCAGTTGTAATATGTGCATCATCAATATGATGGTCAGGTGGTGTTTCAATCGTTGTACAGTGTGCCGCATGAATGTTTTTTAGATCAAATCCTATAATCGCCATCGTTAATACAAAAAATGGTCGTAAAATATTTAACATAGGAATCCTTTGTTTATGTGATAAAATCTCTTATCAAAGTAGTATGCATTAAAAACTATTAATATAAAGTTAATAAAAATAAAACGGAATATATATGAATAATAAATCTGAATTCACACATTTGCGTGCCTTATTCTGGCCAATTTATCAGTCTGAATTAAAGAAATTCATTCCGCTGTCGTTGATTATGTTTGGGCTCCTTTTTATCTACACGATTGCCCGTAATACAAAAGATACGTTGGTTGTTAATGCGGTGGGTGTAAGCCTTATTCCGTTTCTGCAAGGAACTGCTGTTACCTTGGCAGGGTTTTTATTCGTACTTTGCTATGCTAAAATGACAAATCATTTTTCACGTGAAAAATTATTTTATATTATCATCAGTTTTTTTCTTTCGTTTTACGTTTTCTTTGGTTTTGTTATTCATCCAAACAGTGAATGGTTTCATCCTTCAATTGAAACGATACATATGCTAAACGTTCATTTTCCTTCTTTATCTCATTTAATTGATGCTTATTCCTGTTGGTCGTATTCCCTTTTTTATGTCATTACTGAAATTTGGGGAAACGCTATGGTTGGATTGCTCTTTTGGGAATTTGCAAATCACATTGTTCTTATACGGGAATCAAAACGTTTTTACGGGCTGTTTGCCATTGTGGCGAATATGTCTCTTATTTTATCAGGCTATTTTGTTTATTTTTGCTCCCACACGATTGCATCACAATTCCCCATAAAGCATGACACCTTTGGTGTATCCATTTATTTGCTTATGGGGGCAATTGGTTTGATGGGAGGCGGTGTGATCGCCGTATTCAGATGGATGTATAATCATGTTGTGCATGAAATTGATGATGCTATGCATAAACCTGTTGTTCAGAAGAAATCCTTGCGCGAAAGTTTAAACATTATCGCACAATCCCCTGAAATTTTGTGCATACTTATTCTTGTGCTTTCATATTCAATTGCAATTAATATTTTGGATATGCAATGGAAACACCAATTGCACTTATTGTGTGGTGGCAATAAAAGTAAATTTAACAGCTATATGGGGCTTTATTCCTTGGCAATGGGGATATCTACTATTTTATGCGGCTTATTTATTAGTACGCGTCTATTGCATAATGGTACATGGTTTAGGGCGGCTATTGTTACACCTGTGTTGTTTTTGTTGTTTGGTCTATTTTATTTTATACATATTATGAATCCACAAATTTTGCACGACGTGTTAAGCATGCAATCAATTACGCCTATGGCGCTATCTGCTTTTATTGGTGGTGTTTTTATCATCTTTTTAAAATCGTTGAAATATACGCTTTTTGATCCAACCAAAGAAATGGCATATATCCCACTGAGTGATGAATTGCGATCAAAGGGGAAAGCGGTTGTCGATGTATTAGGTAATAATTTAGGGGAGGCTGGCAGCGGTTATCTTCAGTTGGCACTTTTCGCCATTCTTGCAACAAAAGATGTTTTAATTATTGCACCTTATGCGGGTGTCGTTTTTGTGAGTGCATGTTTTTTTTGGGTAGGGGCTGTGCGTTTTATGGCGCGGCGTATGCCTCCCTTGGATTAAGAGATACAAGACTGTTCTTTAAATATTTTGAAATCCGATGGGTATAAAAGAAAGGATGCCTTTTTAGTCACAGCTGTGCGAGAAAATATCAAATTTATCACTAACCATTTGGTCAAATTGCCCACGAAAAGGTAAGAAATCAAAGCATGCGTTGGCGAGTGCGGTTCGTCCTTCTCTCGCGAGGAGTATGTCAAATTTATTTTTCAGTTCATGAAGATAAAGAACATCACTTGCGGCATATCGTTGTTGATCAGGTGTTAGCACAGGAGCCCCCCAATCGGATGTTTGTTCTTGTTTTGATAATTCAATATTCAGAAAATCTTTACACAGGTCTTTTAAGCTATGTTTATTGGTGTAGGTTCGTGTCAGGCGTGAGGCAATTTTTGTGCAAAACAAATTCGTCAAATGAATGCCAAAGCTATGTTGTAAAATGCCGACATCAAAACGTGCAAAATGAAATATCTTTGTAATATCGGCACGGATTAACAGTGCGCACAAACGGGGTGATTGCGTAAAATCAGGCGTTGGAAAATGAATAAGATGGCAATGTCCATCACCATTTGATAATTGAACGACACATAAACGATCACGATGATATTCGAGCCCCATCGCCTCCGTATCAATCGCAACAACAGACGCTGGCGTAAAATCGACAGGCAAATCATAGTGATGTAGGTGAATATGCATAAAAAATACCTTAATTTAGAAAGGGATTTATAAGGAGAATTCATGTTAACATAAACATAAATCCCAGTGATTCATTTATGATGGTGCCCAGAAAAGGACTGAAACGTTTATGAACGTTAAGTACATCAGCGCCGACGTTAGCGCATCTACCAATTTCGCTATCTGGACGGTACATGAACTATAGTCGCATCTAATCTTTTTTTCACTTTTATGTCAATGTAAAAACATCTTTTATCCATATTTACGTGAATGAAGTGCGTCTTTTAATCTATCAATAAAATTTTTCTTAATTTTTCATAAATTGCATAGTGACAAATGAATTTAAATCTGCTGTGATTATAAGGTGAATACAATCGATTAGGAGTTTTCGATGAAAAAAATGATAACAATTGCTGCGTTATTTGGAATAATTACAGCCGCTCATGCAAGTTACAATTATGGTCAAAGTTATGGACAAAGCGGGAATGGATACCAAGGAATGGGTCAAGGAAATTCTCAAGGGTATGGAAATGGATATCAGGGGAATAGTCAAGGCTATGGACAAGGTGGTAATGGTCAGGGCTATGGGCAAAGTGGTTATGGTCAAGGCTATGGACAAAATGGCAACAGTCATGGTGGTATTATTATACAAAGCAGTCTTAATTCAGTATACATTAATAATGTGTTAAAGGTTGTGAATGCCTTGCCTGAAGATGATGATTTAGGACGTGCATTGGTTGCGTTTAGTGTGCCGCATAGCCAAGAACCTGCAGCAACTGTATGTGTATTTAAGGATCGCAGTGGCATGTACAGAACACATTCTAAAAATCCAAAGGCGAATGGACAAATTACATCAACGGGTGATTTAAATGCTTATAATAGCGCCGTTTTTGGAAAAAAAGTGGGGGATCAAGTTTCATTTCAAACACCAAAGAATCTCGATGGTTCAGGAAATGAAATAAATAGATACCAGGGATATGTGATTGCTGAGAGCAGCACAGATCAATCTGAATCTATTTGTATTGTTCGTATGCAAGTTAATTAATCAATTGAATTAATAATTTATTAATTATTTTTGTGTAGTTTGTTAAATAGTTGAATTCTTTACATCGACTATGAATATTTAACCAATTTGAGGAGTTTTATTATATGAAAAAGAAATTATTGTTTGCTGCTACTTTAGTGATGTCTGTATCAAGCTTGTTTGCAGCATCAGAATATTCATATGAAATTATAAACGCTAAGAACAAACAAGCGGATTTAAAGCATTTGAATAGAGAAGCGGCTGATTATGTGCGCGATGTGAAGAAAATTCTAACAGATGCAGCACTTACGGATCCTTCAGGGAAGCTTATTTATCTTTTGGCAAAAAAAGAATCAAATGCTGGTAATGGTGCCTTTGTTTGTTTGCGTCATGTGACACTGACAAGAGGTGGTGAAAAAGCGCTATATCGTGTGTCATCTAGAGGTAAAAATGGTCGTATAACAAATGAAGACGATTTACGTGTATTCTTAAGTGGTCAAAAGGAAGTTTCTCGTAGTGGCGAAAAAGCTGCAACAAAAGGTGCTACAAAGAAAGAGAAAGCATTTTTAGAGTTAACAGCTGGCACACAATTCCAATTTATGAGCTCTGGTAAAACATTTCAAGGTGAAGTTGTTCTTAAAGATGGCAAGTCACTTTGTTATGCACGTGTAGAACTTGGTGGTGCTGGTGGCGGTGATATGGGTGGTGATGAGCCACGTGAGAGCTTTGATGGTGATCGTGGAGGCGAGCAGTCACGTGGTCGCTCAGGCAGTCGTGAGAGCTTTGATGATCGTGATGGTGGTGATCAGCCACGTGGTCGTTCAAGTAGTCGTGATAACTTTGGTGATCGTGATGATCAGTCACGTGATCGTAATCGTTCAGGAAGTCGTAGTTCCAGCAATCGTAATGCTGCTGACGATAACTACTAATCATACCTTCTTAATTAATACAAAAAAAGCTGGGCATAAATGCTCAGCTTTTTTTATGGTATTTTCCCCTTTTTTGTATTTCTCGGATTTGACTCTAGCATCTCTTATGTTTCAAAGGTAAACATTGGATGTATACTCAGCACCGATGATTTTTAGCAATTCTGCCGTCATAGCGAACCTGCAAAGCAGGTGTGGCTATGAAAAACAAACATTTCCGACGCAACAGGCATTTCCGATGTAACAGCTGCTGGATTACCACAAAAGCCTTCGGCTTTTTCGTGATGACGAGGGATGATAACATTATCGGTGTTCAGTATACGTCAATAAATGATATACCTACCTTAATCGTGGAAATATTTGGATTGCATCTGAACAATAGAGGGATGGCATGGCGAAACATATTTGCCAGAGCCAATTAATTTTCTACCCATTCACCTCTGGTCTACCAAGTGACATATAACACATTCCCGATATTTCGTTTGGTTTGTAGATATTACGGAAATCAATGAGGAGTGGTAAATGTCCTCTAGGCGTAATCAACGCATTCCGTATATCATCCAAATCAATGCCGCGGAATTCATTCCATTCCGTTAGAATGATAACGGCATCCATTCCTTTCATGCACGCTTTAGCGCTTGTGGCAAACGTCACGCGGTCAGTCCAATCAATACCTTGGATTGCTAAATGAGGCAAACGATCACAATCTTTAAAATACAAGGGATCATAAACGGTAACATCAACACCCTGTGCGAGTAATTCTGGAATAATAACCAGGCTTGCTGCATCTCGCATGTCATCCGTATTGGGTTTGAACGTGATGCCAAGAATCGCAACGCGTGGCTTGGCAATGGAACGTTCATTTAGTTTCGTTAAGATGCGCTGTGCCATATTAATTTTACGTTGTTTGTTTGCCTCGATCACTGCATCAATAATTGTGCATGGCGCCCCTAAATCGTGTGCTGTTTTAGAGAGGGCAAGTGTATCTTTTGGAAAGCACGATCCCCCATACCCAGGACTTACGTTTAGGAATTTACGCCCAATACGGTTATCCAGCCCCATTCCCTTTGCAAGCTCTTGTACATCTGCACCTGCTTGTTCACACAAATCGGCCATTTGATTAATAAACGATATTTTAAGTGCCAAGAAACCATTTGCCGCATATTTAATTAGTTCAGCCGTTGGTTTGTTGGTGAATAAAATTGGGGTTTCGATCAGGTACAAAGGTCTGTATAGACGTTGCATCATATTACGGGCTTTTTGATTATCTGTACCGATGACAACACGATCTGGACGCATGAAATCTTGAATGGCGGATCCTTCGCGTAAAAATTCGGGATTCGATGCGACATCAAAATCAACACCTTCAACCAGTTCGGGGCGTTCGCGCTTAATAATAGCGGCGACTTCTTCACTTGTGCCAACAGGAACCGTCGATTTTGTAATAATAACGGTGTAGTCTTTAATGGCTGTCGCGATTTCACGGGCAGCTTCATAGACATAACTCAGGTCAGCATGACCATCACCGCGGCGTGATGGGGTGCCAACGGCAATCATGACAACATTGGCATCCTTGACTGAATTGATAAGATCCTCTGTGAAGGAAAGGCGTTTGTTTTTAACACCCTGGGCAACCAATGATTCAAGTCCAGGTTCATAAATCGGAATTTCACCGTGATTCAACGCCGTGATCTTGCGTTTATCTTTATCAACACATGTAACATCAAAACCAAATTCAGCAAAACAAGCACCTGTTACAAGGCCGACATAGCCCGCACCAATCATCGTAATTTTCATTATTTATTTATCCCTATGGCACCAGACATGACGCGTATTCAATACTGGTGTGTATAATTATCTACGTATCGTTTTAGCATAGGAACAAGGTGTGCGTAAACATCTTCGTTTTGGCAGGCAAAAGCAATATTAGCTTCAAGCCAACCTTCCTTTGTGCCGCAATCAAAACGTTCACCTTCATACGCATAGCCTGTTAGGGGGGTAATCGGCAGCATGCGTTGAATGGCATCTGTTAACTGAATTTCGGCGCCAGCACCAGCTGGTTGTTTGTGTAGGGTGTCGAGTAATTCATGCCTTAGAATATAGCGTCCAATAACAGCAGAACACGACGGCGCCACATCACGTGTCGGTTTTTCAACGACGTTTACAGCGCGAATCTTTTGTTCAATTTGTTCGTTGATGGTTAAGATGCCGTAACGAGAAACATGATTTGGGTCAACAACCATTGTTGCAACCATATTGCCGTCTTCATGGTGATAGGCATTAATCATTTGTTTGAGGCAGGGTGTTTTACTAAGGATTAAGTCATCCGCTAAAATAACGGCAAATGCTTCATCTTGAATAAGATGCTTTGCGCACAAAATCGCATGCCCTAATCCGAGAGGGGCTGGTTGACGTACATAAACGGCTTGGCTTGGTTCTAGCGCCGAATCAACAATTTTATGGAGCAAATCAAATTTCTTACGTTTTTCCAACGTTTGTTCAAGCAGTTGCAGACGATCAAAATGATCTTCAATTGCACTTTTTCCTTGGGATGTGACAAAGATAAATCGTTCAATACCAGCAGCTTTCGCTTCCTCAACGGCATATTGAATCAATGGCTTATCAACAACAACAAGCATTTCTTTCGGAATTGATTTCGTGGCTGGTAAGAATCGGCTTCCTAAACCAGCGACAGGAAAAATACATGTTTTAATCATATGGTTGTTATTAACCTGCTTTACGTAAACGTGTTGGCAACTGAATTGTATCCATTAATAATTTTAGTTCTTGCTTAGCTGCAATATGCGATAAATTAACGGCTGTTTTTGATTCTTTCAAGTCGAGTAAGGTTAAGCCATTTAAAAATAATTCACGGAAGATGACACGTTCGCCAAACCCTGAAACCATGCGGAATCCAATGCGCTTTGAAAGGGCTGACAACACGCGTTCCATCTCTTCTTTGTTGCGTGAGTAAAGATTGCTTAGTCGATTACGCATAACAATCCAATCTATGCGTCCACCATCACGAATAGCTCGATGCTTTTTTTGATCCCATACCATTTCTGAATAAGTACTGGGACGGATAATGTTTAAATCATCAGAAGCCACACGCACAAGCATATCAAGGTCAACAAAGCTGTCATTAAGTGGCGTGATTAACGTGTCGGCATATGAATGCGCAAGACGCGAGAGATGGCTATCGCTACCAGGGGTGTCAATGACGATAAAATCATGGTATTGAAATTTTTTTAAGGTTTCATCCATTTGGGCTTTTTCTTCATCTTCAGCTTCATAGACCGTGTTAAGACCACTTTTAAAAAGGGGCACATGATCGGGGATGGGTAAGTCTTCGCCTGTTGATTCTCTGCGGGCACGACGGTTTTCCACATAACGTGAAAGCGTTCCTTGACGGGCATCAACGTCAATCGTACCAACGGTATGACCATTTCGTAGAAGCGATGTTATAATATGCATCGCTGCTGTTGATTTTCCTGTACCGCCTTTTTCATTGCCAAGAACAACAATGTATGGTGCTGACGTTGTTGAAGTCATTTCAGCCTTAATCCTTAACTAATTCTTAACCTTCATCATAACGGGTTTGGGAGGGCTTTTTCAAATAAATATTTTAAAAAATGAGCATGTAAATAAAAATATAAATGGATATTTTTATATAAGGGTATTTTGAAATAATAAAGAGATGAAATAGAATTTGATGATTTCTACACTTTTGTTTTCCGCGGACTTTGATCCGCGGCTCTCGGAAAAATATTTGTTTTCTGGACGAACACGTCAGCTTCACGGATTCGTTAGGGCAGCGAGGTATGCGCAAAATCAATAACACTTGCTAAATGATGATTAAGATCAGGATAGGTATGCCTTATTATAGGGTGTTGCAAAAGATTAATAAATCCTTCTAAATTTTTCTCTGGATAATCATGAAAAATCGTTTCGGCGTATGTTAGTTCTGATTGACCAATTGGTTTTACTGTTAATAATGGGTCGCCAAGTGTTTGTGGTTCAGTTGAAAAAAATGCTTCTGAAAAGGCTAGCAATCGATCGATACTACCTAACAAGATATGATAAGTTCGAACTTTTTGTGGGTGATCATTTTGTTCACTAACATGTGATATGAATGAATAAACCTCACCTGGTAATAATGGTCTTAATGGTAACCCCGTTAAATGCGCATCATTTGGCGAAAATGTACCGTCATGTGTATGAATATTGGCTATACCCTTTGCCATATCAACGGTATTATGTGTGTTTGTAATTACTATGTTGACCTGTTGATTTTTGAATAAAGGATGGGCGCGTATACTGAAAGGATCTCTGTGTTCTATGTCAAAATTAGGTTCCTGTCAATTTGCACGCTAATGGCACCAGCGATTTGCGGTAATTGCACCACCGTATTTTCAACTAAAATCCTTCTTAATGTAGCATAATTTTTTGTTCT
>CANKZX010000055.1 GCA_947488275.1 Alphaproteobacteria bacterium
GATATCAGCAAATCCTTATTTTCTTCGACACCAAATATTTTCTTGAAAGCAAGATCAACGCGTGGATTAACGTTTCCCATATGATTTTTCAACTTTTATTGTGTTTATTTAATGAACATTATATCATGGAACACGAAATGGTTCAATGTAGGGATGGATCCTTTATCCTAAAGTTTTTTTACTTCATATTGATTAATTTTGTCATCTCGCGTTTAATCACTATTTCGGTTTCGTGACTAATAGATGTGAGTGGTAATCTTAACTCAGGTGTGCATAACCCTAACTGTGATACAGCATATTTAATAGTGCAGGGGTTTGTTTCTTTGCCAAGCGCAACGCTAAGGGGATTTAAAACATGCGTGAGTTTTGTGAAGGTTTGAATATCATGAGATTCCCACGCATCCATGAATTGTCGAAATAAAGTAGGGATAATGTTTGCCATAACGGACATGGCGCCATCTGCGCCGTATAGCATATGCGCAGCAACAACAGAATCTTCACCCGATAGTAAAATCAGACGATCCCCCACTAACTGCCTGAGTGTCGCCATGCGGGTTGCGTCATTGTGAGAATCTTTAAATCCAATAATACGGGGGAATTGACATAAGCGCGCCATTGTTTCAACATCGATATTCATCCCCACACGACCAGGGTTGTTATACACAATAATGGGAATGTGCGTTTCATCGTGCAGAGCTTTAAAATGTTGAATAATGCCTTCTTGAGACGGCTTTACATAGTATGGCGCAATGACAAGTGCTGCATCAGCACCTAATGTTTCAGCTTCATGGATCATTTGCAGCGTATGTGCTGTTGATGATGTGCCGCACCCAACAATGATAGGGACTTTACCTTTCAACGTTCTTAACGCTATGCTGATAAGTGTCTGTCGTTCGTCTGCCGTCAACATAGGTGCTTCACCTGTTGTGCCGCCTACTAAAATGCCTTGCGTTCCCATGGAAAGATGCCATTCTAAAAGATGTGTAAAGGCTTTTGTATCAACGATGTTGTTATGAAATGGTGTGATTAAAGCGACAATGGAACCTTTTAACATATGGGGGATTCTCCTTTGGATATTTTATGTGCGTAACGTATATAATGGTGTTGGTAGAAGATTAACCCTGATGAGATCATTTGCCAAGTTTTTTGCAATTGTGTTTGCGTGTTATCCGTTGGTTGGGTATGGTGCTGATTCTTTGACTGCGTTGTCAGAATTGGCTAAAAAGACACTTATTAAAACACCGCTACTTGATGGAGGCGCGTCTCGTGTGTTTGGTTTGCAAACACCGTTATCACCACCAGCGCAGCTTGCGCCGCAAATACCACTTTCGTCGGTGGTACTTCCTGTTATTTCAATGCCGACTGCTGTTGTATCCTTCGTTAAGCAATCACCAAATGAACTTTTTCGGCAATGGCAGCGTTTACTTGTTCATTCAGGGACATTTTCAGAGCTTGTTTGTTTTATTGAACAACATCCCGATTGGCCACGTCAGACTGATTTGCGTCAGAAAGCAGAAAAGGCATTGGATGATGCGCAAAATAATGCGGTATCCATTTTAACGATTATTCAATTTTTTGATCGGTATCGTCCTCAAACAGGAAGAGGGCAATTTTATTATGCCAGAGCATTATTGATGGCAGGTCGGATAGAGGATGCCAAACACGTTTTTAATATACTGTTAACCCAATTTATTATTCCAGCTGAATTGATTCCTGAACTTAAACGTTATGAGGCCTATTTGCCTTTTTCATGGGCATTTAGGCAGGCAAATATGTTGCTTTATCATCAAAAAACGATGGAAGTACAAGCTATTTTGCCGTATTTAACACCTGATGAGGGGGAACGTGTCGCGATTCGTCTGCATCTTTTGCAGAAAAATTTTGCTGTTATTCCACGGGCGATGGTTTTGATTCAATCATCGAATCATATGAATGAGGGGCTTATTTTTGATTTGATACGTTATTATCGTCAGCTAAAAACAGCTGATGGCGATAATGAAGCTGTGCGATTGTTTCATACGTATACATTTTTGGATGAGGCGATATATCCAGCTCTTTTTTGGGGTGAACGAAATATTCTCGTGCGCCGTATGTTGGAGGCTAAACGATCAAATGATGCCTATTTGCTGGCAAAGGGGCACGGGTTTTCCATAAAAAAACAAACACATCCACATGAAATACGTTGTGCGGAAGATTGTGCGAATGCTTTTTGTATGACAAGTTGGCTAGCGCTTCGGGCAGGGAATGATCCAGCGCGTGCGTTGGCAAGCTTGCAAGAAATTGAGAATGTCGTTAAAAGCCCTATTACAAAAGCACGGGTTTATTATTGGCTTGCTGAAACATATATCGCTTTGAATAACAATGAGGAAGTAAAGAATCACCTTAAGAAGGCTGCTGAATTCCCAACGACATTTTATGGTCAATTGGCGTTGTCACATTTAAATGAATACTATATACGTGATAAAAAAGAACCTGTGAAACCAACATTATTTCCTGATATTACAATTACGGCAACTGATCGTAGTGCCTTTGAGAATCTGGAGATTGTAAAGGCTATTCGATCCGTGCCTGAGATTGTGAATGGCGCTAATTGTGATTCATTCTTCTTTGCCTTGCTTGCTCTTAATCCTAAACTTGAATTTCAGCATATGGTTTTTGAGCTTGCTGAACAGATGAAAGCGCGTTCATATGCGATTCGCCTATCAAAACGCACACATATGACTTTTCCTGTTGCCTATCCATCGCTTCGATTGCAAACGCAAAAAGAAACGATTGATTATATAGCACCTAAAAGTCGATTTAAGGCGTTATTGCATTCGCTCGTGCATGCGATTATTCGGCGGGAGAGTTGTTTTGACGATCGTGCAAAAAGTTCAGCTGGGGCGCTTGGACTTATGCAGTTGATGCCCGCAACAGCACAAAAAGAAACAAAGGCGCTTAAACGATTTGGTATTCACATGCCCCGTATCAATTTGTTTGAAAAAGTGAAAAATATTATTTTGGGTACATCCCATATTGAAGGGTTACTTGAAACGTATCAAGGGAGCCTTATTTTAAGTATTGCTGCCTATAATGCTGGCACAAAACCTGTTGATGAATGGATTGAAACATATGGTGATCCGCGGCTCAAGAATGTTGATGTTGTCCATTGGATTGAATCAATTCCCTTTGCTGAAACACGAAATTATGTACAGCGTGTCTTGGAAAATTTTATGGTGTATGAGCAATTGTTATTTGATAATCATGGGAGTCGACCGAATTTGTTGGCACAGATTATGCCTAAGGGGTAGGGGGGTATTCTCGCTTTTATCTGATTATTAAAGTGTCGTGATTATTATATTGCGACATTTTTATCATAAGGATGCTATTGAATTTTTGACGCAATCCCCAAAAGATATTGGGTTTAACCGTTATACGATATTAAACTTGCATGCTCTTTTATCGTATAATTTACTGCCTGATCCATATGCTTCTGGACGTTTGCGTACTTTTGGTGTTGGTATTCATCATTCTGTTTACGAACCTCTTGCTATGCCTCAACTGATCGCTGAGTTATTTGATCTTATATTAAAAAAGGCAAATGATATTCAAGATCCTTTTGAACAAGTGTTTTTTATCATGGTTCATTTGCCCTATTTGCAACCATTTGATGACGTCAATAAGCGTGTGTCCCGTTTAGTAGCAAATATACCATTTATTCATCATAATTTATCGCCTCTTTCCTTTGTGGATGTTCCAAATGATCTTTATATTCAAGGTATTATTGGGGTTTATGAATTAAATTGTTATGACTTATTAAGAGATGTGTTTATGTGGGCGTATGAACGTTCATCTGCACGTTATGCGGCTTTGAGGCAGTCTTTGGGGGAGCCAGATCCATTTCGCTTTACTTACAGAGACGCCATGCGTGATCTTATTTCTAATATTGTATCACATGGATTAAAAGCAAATGAGGCATCGGTGCGTATAGAAGATTTTGCAAAAACGTTACCAGAGCGTGATCAGCAGAGATTTATTGAGGTGGTTGAGACTGAACTTTTATCCTTGCATGAAGGGAATTCTGCCCGTTATCGTATTCGATTGTCAGATCTTAAACGTTGGCAGGTATTATGGGGAATGCAGCACGTGTGATGGGGGGTTATCCCCCATGATATTTACCAGGTTCCCACAAAACATCGTAGGCGCCATTGTCATTTGCTACACGTGCCATAACAAAAAAGATGTCGGATAGGCGGTTCGTGTAGCGCAAAATTTCAGGATTCACAGGTTCTTTTGTATGTAGATCAATAAGGCAGCGTTCGGCACGTCTGGCGATCGTGCGACACATATGGAGATACGCCGCACGTTCTGTGCCACCAGGTAAGACAAAAGATGTCAAAGGGTTTAATTTGTTGTTATAGAATTCAACCATTGTATCAAGGCGATGTACGTGGTGCTTGGTGATGCGAAGGTTGCTCTTGCCTGCTTCAGGTGACGATGGCATACATAAATCTGCCCCCATATCAAACAAATCATGCTGAATACTTCTTAAATCATGCGTAATAGCGGTATCATTTTCGTGAGATTGATCGCTTCGTTGCACCGAAAGAGCGACGCCAATGCTGCTATTTAATTCGTCAATCGTGCCGATAAGATCGATTCGTGGTGTGTTTTTGAAAACACGTTCTCCATTGCCAAGCGATGTTTTGCCTTTGTCACCGCCACGGGTTGTTATTTGTGTGAGTTGTACCATTTAATATTTCATCCATAATAAAAAGAAAAATAAGATAAGGGTGATTGTTTGAAATGTGACACGCCAGCGCATGCAGGCGTTTCCATAACGGGCGTATACTGTGCCACCTTTGAAGTATGTAGCAAGCCCAATAATAAGGCTTATGACAGTAAAGGTAAGGGACAAAAACAATAAGAACTGCACAAATTGAATCATAATTTCAATAAAAACTTTCTTTTTAATTTAATATTTTAATATTTTGCATCTTAAAAGTTGTAAGTAATTTTTTTGTACAGTTTTTTTATTAAAACATGTTATGCTTGAAATATTG
Organism: Alphaproteobacteria bacterium; assembly: GCA_947488275.1. GTDB lineage: Bacteria > Pseudomonadota > Alphaproteobacteria > Paracaedibacterales > CAIOTO01 > CAIOTO01. Next base: position 5,043 of record CANKZX010000055.1, read on the forward strand.
ATATGTTAACAAACTGTTAATATATAATCAATGTACGAATGCAGTCACATAAGAGGAAATGAACACATGGAAACGGTGAAGACAGAGCGTATCACATCATATGAAGGATTTGTGGATAAGTCTGTAGCAAAGACGAACATTTTTTTTGGCAAGCAGGCGCTGTATGCATGGGTTGTTTTGGGGTGTGCATGGTCATTTTATTTGTATGAATATGTATTGCGTGTGTCGCCTGGTGTTATTGAAAAGCAGCTGATGTTTGATTTTTCCGTTACAGCTACTTCAGTTGGGGTGATTTCTGGTTTCTATTATTGGGCATATGTACCGCTTCAGGTGCCGTGTGGTGTTATTGCTGATCGATTTGGTGCGCGCCGTGTTGTGAGCCTATCTGCCTTTTTATGCGTGCTGGGATGTTTGTTCTTTGCGCAAAGTCATAATGTAATGACAGCTATGATTGGACGATTCTTAATGGGGGCAGGCTCTGCGTGTGCGTATATTTGCTGTGCAAAAGTAATTGCTCAATGGTTTAGTGCTGATCGTTTCCCAATTCTTATTAATGTATCAATGTTTATGGGGACAATCGGTGGTAGTTCTGGGGCTTTATTTGCGGTGCTTGTTGATGCAACGGATTGGCGAATGGCTATTGTCATAATGAGTGCTATTGGTGGGCTTGTGTGTGTCGTGGCTTGGTTATTCATGCGTGATAAACCTCAAACGAATTTAGAGGTTTCTTCATCGAATGCTATGCATAAGGCAAAATTTTTAGATGGTATTCATGTGGTTGCTTCAAATCCACAAAATTGGTTGATTGGTATGTATGGGTGCATGATGTATTTACCACTCTGTGCGTTTGCTGAGTTGTGGGGCGTGCCATTTTTAACAAAGATGTATGGTATTGATGCAAAAACGGCTGCTGCTGCGTGTATTAACGTATTTATTGGTATGGGTCTTGGTTGCATTGCTGCGGCATGGATATCCAATCGAATGAAAAGTCGAACCCGTGTAATGTCATTGTCGGCACTTGGCACATTGGTGTGTTTTTTGGTGGTCTTTTTTGTGCCTCATTTACCTTTTTCGGTGATGTGTCTCTTTTTGTTTGTGGGTGGTTTGATGTCTGGTGGATCGGTTATGTATTTTACAGCCGCTAAGGAAAATACGCCGCATCAGTATAGTGCGACAGCGGTTGGTTTTACAAATGCTTTGGTGATGACGAGTGCTCTTATTTTTCAACCTCTGCTTGGTAAGCTGCTTGACCTTACATGGAATGGGCAAAAATCGGTTGAAGGCATTCCTATTTATTCGATTGAAAATTATAAGGTTGCGTTCTCGGCGGTAACAGTTGCATTTGTTGTCGGATGGGTTATTATGCTGTTTGTAAGAGAAACCTACGGTAAAGAAACGGAAAATTAATGAAGAACGTAGAAGGAAGTTCTCCAGAAATAGCGACAGTATCTGTTTCTGGAATCTCACAGCATCAAAAGTGGTTTATATGGGGCGTTGCGGCCCTATTTTATTTATATGAGACATTTCTGCGTGTTTCTCCATCTGTGATGGCGAATGATTTAATGCGTGATTTTGGGGTGAATTCGACGGCGCTGGGTGTCCTTAGTTCATGTTATTATTATGCTTATGTCATTCTTCAAATTCCATGTGGAATCATTGTTGATAAACTTGGGATACGAATTATTGTCACGTGTTCTGCGTTGCTGTGTGTTATTGGGACACTTCTATTTGCTAGTAGTGAAAGTATTCTTCTTGCTCAGCTTGGGCGTTTCTTGATTGGGGCAGGGTCAGCCTGTGCCTTTATTAGCTGTTTAAAAGTAACTGTTGAATGGTTCAATCCCATGCAGTTTGCTTTGGTAGCTGGATTAACAAATATGATGGGAACCCTTGGTGGCGTGTGTGCGGGGCAGCCGTTGGCGGTTTTTGTGAATCAGCTTGGATGGCGTGATGCGAGTTTTAAGCTCGCACTTATTGGTGTTGGTGTTGCGCTTATTGCATGGTTCTTTTTGAAAAATCATCCCAATCATGCGCATACAGCTAATCAAAGAAGCCATTCATTGAAAGAGGGATGCGCGTATCTTGTGCGTAATAAACAGGTATGGCTTGCTGGTTTTGTAGGCGGTCTTATGTATTTGCCCATTTCTGCATTTGCCGAATTGTGGGGTGTGCCATTTTTAATGCATGCTTATGGCGTTAATAATGAAATTGCATCATCAGCAAGCGTGATGATCTTTATTGGGACGGCTGTTGGTAGTCCCTTTGCTGCTTTTTTAGTGAATCGTTTTCGATCGATTATGTTTGTCATGCGTTACTCTGCCCTTGCGAGTGGATTGATTTTTATCATGATCGCTTATACGGCAATTTTTCCTCTTTATATTGCTTATATTATGATGTTTTTGGCTGGCTTTTTTATAGGTGGACAGGTTCTCTGTTTTACAATTGCTCAAAATAACAGTTCTGCCGATATAAGTGGCGCAACGATTGGTTTTACGAATGCGCTTGTTATGATGAGTGGTGTTTTATTTCAGCCATTTTTGGGGAGTATCCTTGATTTCTTTTGGGATGGGTCTTTGTCAGAGGCAGGTGTGCATTTGTATTCTGCACATGCGTATCAAATGTCAATTCTTACCATTCCCGTTAGTTTGCTTGTTAGTTTTGTGGTTTTGGCTTTTATTAAAGAAACCTATCAGACGAAAGAGAAAGCAATTTTATAAAGGATTGTATGATGACGTCATTGCCCAATGAAATCAGATCAGGGGTGCCACACCTTGCTGACCCTTTTATTCTTATCGTTGATGATGATAGTGGCATTCGGCGATTGTTGGTTGATTATCTTTCAACACAAGGTTTTCAGACGGAATCGGCAGCCAATGCCGCTGAGGCGCGCGTGCATATGGCAAATCAGACGTTTGATCTTGTTATTTTGGATGTGATGATGCCTGGTGAAACAGGAATTGAACTAACTGAGAATATACGCAAAGGTGATCAAACACCTATCCTTTTATTGACAGCCTGTGATCAATTGCCGCAAAAATTGCAAGGTTTTGATTGTGGTGCCGATGATTATGTGACAAAGCCTTTTGAACCCTTGGAACTTGTTGCGCGTATTCGCTCGTTGCTTCGAAGGCGGGGAGGGCGTCAAGTCGTATCAGATGTGATGCTTTTCTCTGGTTTTTCGTTGAATTTACAAAATGGTATTTTGAAGTATCACGATAGCCCTGTTACCCTTACATCGACAGAACGATTATTATTACGATTATTGGCGCAGCGTGTTAATCAGCCATTTTCACGTGAAGATCTTGCGCAAAAGATTGGGCATCGTGTGAGTGAACGTACGGTCGATGTGCAGGTCAATCGTTTGCGTCAAAAATTGAAACATATTAATCCTGATCTTAACCTTATTCAAACAGTTCGTCATCAGGGGTATGCGTTGATGATTGATCGCGCTTGAAATATTCTAAATCTCAATTTGGGATGAGATAATAGAGAACTTCACATGTCCTTTCTATCGTCACACGAGAAAGCTGAAGGCTTTGGTGAAGCAGTGGCTGTTTAACGTTCAAAAAGGCGATTTTTCTGGAGAGTTATGTCCTTAAAAGCGCTCGTCAAGACGATATACAAATAAAAAGACCATCTCATTAAGAAATGGTCTTTTTATTAGGATAGTAAATTATAAAAAACAAATAAAACAAAAGCGGGAGTATTACTTGAGTAAGTTTGGCAGCGACCGACTTTCCCGTGTCTTAAGACAAAGTATCATAGGCGCTGGACGGTTTCACTGTCGAGTTCGGGATGGGATCGTGTGTTGCACATCCGCCATAGCCACCAAA
>CANKZX010000056.1 GCA_947488275.1 Alphaproteobacteria bacterium
TGATCAACCACCGTAATATCATTTGATTCAGTAGATAAATAACGGGCAATGCTATAACCAACCTGCCCGGCACCAAGAATAATAACCTTCATTTATGCTATGCCCCTGCCATTTCTTCGGCGATAAAATCGTCATCACCACGGCGTGGATCATGAACACCAAGGGCACGCAATTTACGATGCAACGCGGATCGCTCCATCCCAATGAAACGTGCTGTTTGTGAAATATTGCCCGAAAAACGATTCACTTGCGCTAATAAATACTCACGTTCAAATGCTTCACGCGCTTCACGCAACGGCAACACAACAATATCCGCACTTTTTGTTTGCCAATTGGATGTAAAGGAATTGCCATTAATAATCTCAAGTGGTAAATGACTGGCTAAAATAGGATAACGACTTTCTGTACCTGACATAATCAACAACCAATCGATTACATTTCGCAATTGTGTCAAGTCCCCAGGCCAATCGTACGATTGAAACAAAACAAGAGCATCTTCAGCAAAAGGACGTGGCTGAAGACCAGCTGCGGCAGCGGCTTCCTCCATCAAACGCTGTGCAATAAGTGGAATATCACTCACGCGGTCTTTTAATGGCGGCAAAACAATATGAGTCACACTCAATCGATAATATAAATCTTCGCGGAAATTACCTTCTTGAATCATGTGATGGACATCATCAGATGTACCACCAATGAAACGAACATCAACCCCTATTTTATTTGAACCACCAACACGGGTAAACGCTTGTTCTTGCAACACTTTAACAAGACGTGTTTGAAGCGGCAAAGGAAGCTGCGTAATTTCATCAAAATAAACGGTACCCCCATGGGCTTGTTCTAATATACCAATTTTACGCGGCTGATCAGGTGCATGATTTACAATTTCAGTCCCTAAAAGCTCCGCTTCTAACTTATTCGGATGAAGTGCCCCACAGTTCACAACCCAAAATGGCGCATGCGCACGCTTTGATTGCAAATGAATTTCGCGAGCGACGGATTCCTTACCAGAACCAATTGGCCCTGTTATAAAGATACGCCCATTCGTGCCCGCAATCTTTTCGATTGTTTGACGAATCTGCTGACTGTTATGACTATTTCCAATAAGTGCCGTCGCCGTAACACGGGCTTTTACACGTAATTCGTCATTTTCTCGTTTTAACCGCGATGATTCAATCGCGCGTTCGGCAACTAACAATAAACGTTCCGTTTGAAAGGGCTTTTCAATAAAATCATAAGCCCCCTTTTTAATGGCGGAAACAGCGGTTTCAATCGTACTATGCCCACTAATCATAATAACGGGTACATATGGATGATCGCGCTTAATCACCTCAAGAATTTTAATACCGTCACGTTCACCATCACCGAGCCACACATCAAGAATAACGAGACTTGGCTGACGATTTTTAACAGCTTCAATTGCGGAAACGCCATCCGCTGCCGTACGTGTTGTATACCCCTCGTCCTCTAAAATACCCGAAACAAGTTCGCGAATATCAGTTTCATCATCAACAACTAATATATCATATGACATCGTACGCAACCTTTTCATTTATTTCTTTAACAGGAAAACTTAACACAACAGAAGCACCACCCAAATCAAGGCTACGCATAAGCTCAATGCGTCCATTATGATCTGACACAATCTTTGAAACAATAGCTAAACCAAGCCCTGTCCCCCTTTCACGTGTTGTGTAATAGGGCTCCATTAACTTGGCTATTCCCTGCTCTGGGAACCCAGGTCCATTATCATCAATTGCTACATATAATAAAAGATTCTTCTCATAAAGTCTAAGCTTAATCTTAGATTGTTGCAAAGTATTTCCACTTTCTTTAATGGCATTAATTGCATTTTGAAGAAGATTCATTAAGACTTGACTCATTTGAAGGGGATCAATAAATGCTTTATATTTCTTAAAGGCTGATGAAAATTCAAAATTAATATCAGGATGCGCCTGACTTTGCAAAAACAATGACTGTTGACATAAATTAACCCAATCGATTTCTTCCAATTTCGGCTCTGGCATACGTGCAAAATTTGAAAATTCCGTTACAAGACTTTCAATACTTCCCACCTGACGAATAATCGTATCAATGCATGCTTTAAATGTTTCAGGATCCGTCGTAATTTCTTTTAAATAACGCCGTTTCAAACGCTCTGCTGACAACTGAATCGGGGTCAGCGGATTTTTTATTTCATGCGCAATTTTACGCGCCATATCTGCCCAGGCGGATTTTTTCTCCGATAAAATAAGATCTTGTTTTTGCTGCAACAATTGATGGGTCATGCGATTAAATGAACTACACAAATCGTCAATTTCATTGTTAAGTGCCTGACTTTCAAGCTTAATTGTCAAATCACCTTCAGCAACAGACTGTGCCGCTGCAATTAATTTTGTAATCGGACGCACCATCAAATCAGCAATAGCAAGACCCATCCATATAGCTGCCATCAACATCAACAAGGAAACAATCAAGAAAAACAAAACAAAGGTCAACTGTAATTCAGAATGTTTGCTTTTAAGAACACTATAATCCTTAATTGAGGAACGTGTTAAATCAATATGATTCAAAACAGCAGGATCGATCATTTTTCCTATAAAAAGGTACGTATTCGTAATGGGATCAAGCTTTACAATAACACGCACACGATTCTTTGCCTCTATATTGACAAATTCCCCCGTTTCAGCCTCCTTTTGGTGCACACGCAAATCTTCAAGCATTGGTGAAAACGTCAGGTACGAGCGCCCTAATATACGAGGCTGTTTATCACCATTAAAAATCAGAATCTCGGAAAGATTGCGAAAGTCAGCCTCTTCATTAAGACGTTCAGATAGCTCTTCAGGATGCTCTGCCAGATACGGCATCATTGAACTATATTTATTAACCAAAGATTGAGCATCAAATTTAATTGTCTTTTTATGCTCATTAAGATACGAATCTGAAATTACACGCGCTTGCTTTAATGCATCTTCCACAGGTTTACCAAACCACGCATTAACGCCACTATTCAAAAAATGCGCCGAAAAAAGGGCAACAAAAATAGCAGGTGTCACCGAAACAAATGCAAAAAGGGCAACAATATGCACATGAAGCTTAGATCCCTTTTGCCCAAGACGACGCTTTGTCCATAATTCAACAAGTCGCCTTGCAATCACAACCGCAAGTAACAAAAGGATTGTCAAATCAATATAGATTAGGGTTAGTGAATAATTTTCTTCACCAAGCTTCATCGTACGTGAAAGCGACCAATAGGTCGCAATACCACTCATAATGGCAAGCAGACTTAAGATATACGGTAACTTTCGCGATACACCAAAACGCCGCATCAGTGCCAAAAATTGATGATGATAGCCGATTACCATTAAAAAATCCTAATCAGAGTAAATGTGTTGCAACCTTCTTAATCAATCGATTCGAACATCATGCTTTTTTGACTGCATCTGTATTTGCTGTCGTGTCGAGCACCTTTGATCGATGATTCCATGTCAAAGCAAAAAAGAGTGCACCAATAACTGCCGCAATAATAACCGATAAAAACGCCATGTCCCAGCCATAACGGTCAACAACAACACCAATCCCCATACCAGCAAATGCCGTACCAAGATAACCAAAAGTTCCCGTCAATCCAGATGCTGTCCCTGCCGCCTTTTTAGACGCAAAATCTGAGGCAGCAACACCAACCAATACTTGAGGCCCTGAAATAAAGAAACCAATACCAAGCATAATCAAGAAATGAGAAGACGTTGCCCCAACAGGTGATTGCCATAAAGCAAAAATACCAACACCCAACATTAACATGAAAATTGTTGAAACCCGCCCGCGATGTCCCTTAAAGACTTTATCCGATAAGTACCCCGCTAACAACCCACCAAATACAGCCGCTAATTCATTTGACGCTGCCTGAAAACCAGCAAGTTTAATGCTGCTACCCTTAAGTTCACTCAAAAATGTCGGCGCCCATAATGCAATTGTCATACGAACAATATAAACGAAAAAATTCGCCATACAAACATACCACACCAATTTATTATTCAATACCCGCTCAAACAAAATCGTACGCATCGGCATGTTTTCTTCTGAAACATCCTTTTGAACAACCAAATCATGATGCTCTTCAATTGATGGCAATCCCAATGATTCAGGTGTATCACGCAAACGATTTAATAAAAACAAACTCAACAAAATACAAATAATACCTGGTGTGTAAAAAGCATAACGCCAACCAAATTGTTCAATAATATAACCAGATGAGACCAAAACAATACCACTACCAATTTGCTGCGACGAATTCCAAAGCGCCCATTTTGTCCCAAGCTCCTTCGGACTAAACCAATGGTTTAACAAACGTGCGCAAGGAGGCCAACCAAGCGATTGAAAACAACTATTCACCGTCCAAAAAACCATAAACCATGTCAATAACGACCCTGCCCCCATGCAAATATTCATAAAAGCTGACATCACCAAACCAAACGCCATCATATAACGGGCATTCATACGGTCACCTAAATACCCAGCTAACCCCTTACCAACACCATAAAATATAGCGGCAAGCGATATAACAGCACCAAGCTCTGTTTTTGAATAACCAAGCTCACTGGACATAAAGGGCATCGCCATCGCAAAATTCTGACGCAACAGATAATACCCCGCGTACCCAATCATCATGGAATACATTATGCGTGTACGCCAGTACTTAAAAATACTACTTTGGTTTAATGAAAAATTAAAAGATAACTTTGTTTCAACAGGCGATTCAATTTCTATTTTCTCAGGATTTCGCATCTTTGCTTGCATATCGTTAATCATTTCTTAAATTGATACCCCTAATCATAATCATGAACGTTCAAGATTGCACGTTTTTTTTAATCATCAAGTTTATTTTCTTTACCAAAATTCACATTAATAACTTTTTTATTTGAATTTTCATTTATTCCGTATAGTTTTATTATGTTTTTTGTCAAAATCTCAAATAATGGAATAGCCGCACGCCCACCTGTCTCGCCATCACCTAGGGGTTTTGGCGTTGAGAAACCAACAAAACTGCCAATCAGCCATGTTTTACCAGAGGGAAAACGAATAAATCCAATAAACCATGCATCTTTATAATCATTCGTTGTCCCAGTCTTTCCACCAATATCAAGACCATACGTTTCGCGTAAATACTTAATCTTTTTAGCCGTTCCACGAATAACAACACCACGTAACATTTCTTCCATAATTTTTGCATGTTCAGTTTTAATAATGTGCTGACGTGTATCAACCGTTTGAACCACAGGTTTACGATCAATCATAATGGGTTGTCCTCCCACATCATACAAATGGTCATTAAAGGCAGGGGGCATTTGAAAAAGAATATGTCCATTTTGATCATGTATTCGTTTTATAACATGAGCGTACACACGTTTTCCGCCATTAACGATTGATGCATAGGCTGCTGTTAATTTAAAAAGCGTCGTCTCCCCCGCACCAAGCGACATGGCAAGCTGCGCTGGCATTGCATTCATGATCCCCACACGTTTTGCCATATCTTGGATGGGTTTCATGCCAATTTGATGCGCAAGACGCACCGTCATTTGATTACGTGATTGTTCAACACCAACATACAACGGGCTGGGACCAAGTGATTTTCTGGTATAATTACGTGGCGCATAAATACCAAGTCCCTTGCCCAAAACAACTTCAATTGGGCTATCATCAATTATGCTATCTTTGGTATACCCCATCTCAAGCGCAGCCAAGTAAACAAAGGGTTTAAAAGCAGATCCTGGCTGACGCATCGCCTGTGTTGCACAATTAAATTGAGAAATTTCAGGGCTATACCCACCACTTGTCCCCAGCACAACCCCTGTTTCAGCGTCCATCACAACGATTCCGCCTGTAACTGCTGGCACTTGGTCAAGGCAATATAATCGCTGACTGTTTGCTTCCTTGCCTTCGTTTGCAAGGGCACGCGTCACAATAACATCACCTTCATACAAAATATGCGTTAATTGTTTAACACCTTTTACTTTTGTGGGAAATGCCCATTCCATATTCACTGGAACAAGCTTTTCCGTACGACCATCACTAAAACCAATAAGCGCATGATCATTAAAAACAGACAATACAACGGCAATATCTTTTTTTCGTTCCGATGGAAAAGCAGATAATGCCCGAATTTTCTGTCGCAGCAACGTTAACCAAATATTTTGCGCCATTTCAGCGGGTGAAAAACGTTCAAGAGCCCCACGATATCCATACCGCTTATCATAGATTTCAAGCCCTTGACGAAGTGATTGTTCACATAAATTTTGTATATCAGGATCAAGGGAGGTGTGAACCATCAACCCACCTTTATACGATACCGATTCACCGAAACGTTGAATCAATTCTCGCCTTACCAATTCACCCGCATAGCTTGCTTGATTAAGAGGCTGCGTTTCACTGATATTAAGCGGTTCCTGCTGGGCTTTTATTAAATCATCATTCGAAATAATCCCTTCTTCCATCAAACGTTTAAGTGTCCAATTCCGCCGTGCAAGTGCCCGTTTTGCCTCACGTATCGGATGATAATTAGCTGGCGCCTTTGGCAAAGACGCCAAAAACGCACACTCACCAAGTGACAATTCATGCAATGGTTTTTGAAAATACGTATACGCAGCCGCGCCCACACCATAACTTCGCATACCCAAATAAATTTGGTTTAAATACAATTCCAAAATACGGTCTTTATCCATTGCATTTTCAATACGAAGGGACATAATGGCTTCACGGACTTTTCGTGCAAACGATCGCTGATTGCCAACAAGAAAATTTTTCGCAACTTGCTGAGTAATTGTCGATGCCCCAACAGGATTATCTTTCCAATTCGATCGGAACGTATTCATAATCAACGCGCGCATCATACCAAAAGCATCGATTCCTGCGTGATAATAAAAATTCTTATCTTCGGCCGCTAAAAATGCCTTTACAAGTAGGGGGGCATTTCATGAATGGGCACAAACATACGCCGTTCAGTCGCAAGTTCACGATATAAATCCCCATTATTTGTGTAAATACGCGATCCTTCAGGTGGATGATATTTTTTTAAAAATTGATGATCTGGCAGATCATGCCCAAAATAAAGAAACATCAAGATACATGTTGCAGAAAAACCTGCAATTGCGATACTTAGCCCTAAAAGTGCACGATAAAATACAGTTAGCATGCGCACTTATTCCTTAAAATACCAAACATGAATCATCAATTAGTTAACGCTCTATTGACAGTTTTTCGGATGATACTTTTGGTTCTTTTTTTGATGTTTTCTTTTTCAAAACAAGATCGTGTGAAGAAAAATCACCCTCGTCATCATCAACCATGGCATTCACAGGCGTATCATTACCAACATCACATGACACTGAATTTAACGACGAAGAATCGATTGTTTGATCAAATTGTTCTTGTTCCCATGATGGGCTAAGAAAAGGAAAATAATGGCGCAAATGTGGAATTTGATCCAATCGAATTGCCTGCAAAGCCACATTAATACCACACCCTAATAGCACCCAAATTGGCCAAAAGACACCTCCCCCCATTGAGAGCCAAACAAGAAGTGATAAGAAACACACAACGGCATAAATCAGCAAATTTGTATAAAATTCTTTCAATGCACGTAGATAAATACGCAATTCAGCGTCATCTTTTGGTGGATTCATTTTACCCTCACAATGTTTGTCATATAAAAAACTAACAAATAATATCAAATACCCTACGACAGAATCCTAGCATAAGATATTAAGTGTTGTAAAATTCAAAGGGTACAATGCGCAAAATGATTGGTAAGGGGCATATATAATCAGTACAAGCCACTGGATCACGACGTTTGCTTATGCAAACGCGCGATGATGGTTGATGACTACCTTCTCGTAAAAATCATTAATGTTGAAAAGTATATGACAAAACATCAATACTTCAGTCCACGTTGGTCTTCAAATTCATGTTTCATTAACTGCGTAAAGGCATGTTCGAACACCTGGAATTCCGCCTGGTAATAAACGATAATCGGTTGTGCACGTAGCGCGCCATTTTGATCGTAAAGACTGACCAAATTACCATGATCATCACG
>CANKZX010000057.1 GCA_947488275.1 Alphaproteobacteria bacterium
AAAATTTAAGATATGGATGCCAATCGTTTTGGCGAGCTTTTCATATTCATTTCCGATGCGCAATTGTTCGGAATACATTTTTGCCCAATAATAAAGCGCACGCTTGTCATAATCCCCTTCATCCGTTATTTGAATTTCGATGTTGAATAGTCGGCCGTCGTGCCCTTTGGCTTTGATATCCATAATTGATAGTTTATCGGTTCGAAAACTTTGTAGATTATAGGGATTCATCAATGTGACATCGGACACGTGGTCGTACGGTTCAACAATTGAATTGATGAGTGAAATCAACAAATCTTTATTTTCTTCAACGCCAAAGATTTTCTTGAAGGCGATATCAACGCGGGGGCTTAAGGTGCGCATGGAGATTTTACTTATTTAATCTTTGTTATCCACTTAGTATAAGTGGTTTACGTCGTATCGAAAAGCATTATTAGTGTGCAACACATTATCTTTATTGTGCATTATTAAAATAGCTGTACCTTTTTTTGATTAAACTGGTTATACTTGCCTCAGTTTTTTAATTGAAAGAAGTTTGATGAAAAATAAAAGCGCAACGACTGCAGATTTAACGGATGATAAGCATGATCACGACGTGGATCTGCAAAATGATGAGTTTGACGGCGATGATGAAGCAGAAGATGATTTAAATCAAGAAGAAGATTTCGATGAGGAGTCGAGCGAGATGTTGTTCGTTCTTGAAAGCATCTATGAATCGGTAGCTGATATGCTGACAGAAGACGTTCATCCTTTTATGGTGCAAAGCAGTTTGCTTACAAATTGGATGCAAACCGTCATAATGAACTGCGATAAAGATGAAGATTTTTTCTTAAAGCAAATTGAGAAAATCCCTGAATTATTGCCTGTTTTGATTCAGCAGATTCAAACGATTGAGGCTGAATTGCCTGATGCTGTGGATGAACCAATGGACGCTGAAGCAAAAGGTCATTTCATTGAAATGAAAAAAATGATCAATGATCTATCGGCGCGTGATTTATCAGAGAGTGATAGTGAGCAGCAAACGCAACTTGTTGAAAAGCGAACAGCTGAATTATTTGAGGCTTTCGATAAAGCGAATGCGCATCCACTTGATGTTGAAGCGGCATTTTTATATTATTGGGTTCATTTTGTTGCGATGGAACATGATTTCTCAGAAGCAAAATTTGAAAAACTGACTTATTACTGGTCGGATGTTTTTGAAAAAATGGCTATTTTTATTCGATCTAGCATGGGGATTGATGACGCCTTTTAGGTGAATAACGTTTATGGATTTATACGTATTTATTGATTCGGTTGTGCGCGCACTTGTGCAACGTTATCAATTAATAACTCAATCAAGCAGGGGTGCTGGGGAAAAATCTTTGGCGCCCCATTTATTAAAAGATGCCTATGCTGATCTTAGTCAGCGTTACCGTAGGGCAGATGCAAGCGCGAATGGATTTCAAAACATTCCTGAAATGATTGCATATGTTAAGGCAAGATTTCCAGCAACCTATGCGGTTGTTGACCATATTTTAAAAACAGAATTAGTACCGTATCTGGAATTAGCTTCACGTTTGGATGAAAATTCAAATTGTGTCTATTTGATTGACACCATTTTAGATTTGGGGGCAGGTCCTGGAACCGCATCACTTGCAGCTTTGCGACATTTTGGTGCATCGCATATGACGATGGTTGAGCAAACGCTTCCATTGCTTCAATCAGCTGCTGCTGTTTTTCGTCAGAATTTTCCAAATACGACGTGTGTTGATGTCTCAGATTCGTTGCATGAGGCGTTATTTCCAGCTGCTGACCTGGTTTTGTTGTCGTATGTTTTAACGGAAATGTCTGAATCTAAGGCATTATCGGTGTATGAGGCATCGCTGAAAGTAACCACGAAATTTAATGTGGTGATTTTACCTGGAACACCTGCTGCGTTTCATTTATTGCTTGGATTACGCACATTGGCAATTGATAGAGGGTACACGGTTATGGCGCCATGCTCCCATGCTAAAGTGTGCCCATTATCTGCAAAGAGGGATGTCGTAAGTGATGGAGTGGATGAATGGTGTCATTTTCGAAAACGCCTCGATCGTGTTGGGGCGCATCAGGATATTAAGCAGGGGAGCCTTGGATATGAAGATGAGCCCTATTGTTATTTATTAGTAGCGAATCCTATGGTTGTGAATTCTACGGTTGCCCATGAAAGGCAAGATGATGCGCGCGTTATTCAATCGCCACGAAAGCGTTCAGGGCATGTTCTTGTGGATGTTTGTGCGTCATCTGGTGTGATTGAAGAGCGATGTGTGACAAAGAAAAATAAAGAAGCCTATGTGCGGGCTAAGCGTTTGAAGTGGGGAGATTTGTTTTTGTAAGATTAATTATGCATGGAAACCTAGTATTTTCTGCTTTAATACGGTAGAATTCTTCATACGAATTTAATCCTTTTAATGATAATAAAGTTGATTCAAATATGACAAAAAACAAATCAGCACGTCACAGTGCGCGTATTGCATTAGTGCAGGCGCTTTATCAGCATGAACAAACAGAACAAAATATCGCTGTTATTACGCATGAATTTATTCATCATCATTTTGATGCTTCTGATCATGATATCGCGCCAGATCAGGATTATTTTAGAAAATTGACAACGTCTATTTTACCAAAAATAGAAATTATTGACGGTGAAATTCAAAAACATTTGCAAGATAATTGGAAAATGGGGCGTTTAGCATCTGTTGTACGATCATTATTACGTGCGGCTTGTTATGAATTAATGTTTGAGCCTCTCGTGCCAACAGCTGTGGTGTTGAATGAATATATTGAGGTTGCACGTGCGTTTTTTGATGAACGAGAAGTCAAATTTGTGAATGGCATCCTTGATAGTATTGCAAAAATGGTGCGATCGGGTGATGTCGTCGCTAATAAAGCCGTGTAAGGGGCTTGCTGCATTGGGTGTAAAGCAGATTATTCTTATTTTAGTTGGCGGTGTTTTGGTGTTTTCGGCTGTGATTGCAGGTGGTATTTATTTTGTGAATAAACCTGCGCCAGTTGAATTTTTTGAATTTACTGAGGCGGGTGTTGATGAGAAAAATAACGCCCCTGAGCATGGATCAAATGCTGAGCCTGATCATAACGATTCTCCGACGAAACGTGAAGATGATTTAACCACATTTGTACGGGCGCCATTTTTTAATTTGCCACTTATCATTGTGCCTGTGATTCGTGATGGCAAAGTTATAGCGACATTGCATTTTCGTGTGACCATGAAGGCAACGGGGCGAACAAGTTTTGAGCGGTGCAAAATCCTATTGCCGCAACTTGTGGATGGGATTTTTAGCGATATTTACAAATCATTTGAGAATTTATGGATTTTACATTCAACGCCATCTCCTGCGGTTATAAAAGAACGTATTTTTTATGTGACAGAAAAGATTTTAGGTAAGGGGCATGTGGAATCAATTTTTTTAAAGAAATTCTTTTTTAATCTGGCGAACGAGTGATTTTGTCTTTCGATTGTCGATTATGTTGACAATGCGGCTATAGGCTAATCTCTTCTAGCATTAAGGCATCCGTCCATACTAAAAATAGGCGAATATCTTTTTTACGATCACATGGCGGCATCATTTGACTAACAAGATCGCGATATATCGTTAGTTGTTCCACATAGGTAGACGTTATGCATCGTTTGCCTGTTTTAAAATCAAGGATCCAAAAGGCATCTTCCATCTCAACAATTCGGTCAATACGATATAATGTACTATCGTGTATGACCTCTATTTCGGTCCACGTATTGCAGGCAGACTGACCAAATAAAAAGGAGAAATCTGATGAAATCACCATGTCATACACGGCGCGTATATCGGTTTCTGTTAAATCATAATCTTTGGCTTTTTCAAACAAAATATCCCAACGATCTTTTGGTGTTTTAATCAGCATTTCAATCAAATAGTGAATGCCTATACCACGTTGCATGGCTTTTGTTTGTTGTTCAGACAAAGGGGCAGACAGCGTACGTGCTGCGGTTGATTTTTCTCCATCCACATAACGTTCGTTAATCCAATGTGGTAACATCGTGTCTGCTTGTTCATGTTGATATTCTTTTGATCCAGGAATTGCCTTATGGAAAAAGGGCGGTACTGATTCAGTATGTGTATTCTGCAGTGCTTGATGAACTATTTTTGTCCATTCACCACCTCCAATGACAAGTAACGCATCTCGTGGACGTGTTAAGGCAACATAGAGCAGGCGATTGTTTTCCTCCCGCTTTGCGATTAACGCATTATCACGTAGCGTCTGCATAGCCTCTATTGTCATCACTGCTTTTGGTTTGAGGCAAAAAATATCAACAACTTCGCCTGTTGAGGCATCATCAATTTTTGCCCATAATAAATTTTCTTTTGCTAGATCTAATCGTTCATCTCGATCAACGAGGATGACAAAAGGTGCCTCTAATCCTTTTGACCCATGCACAGTCATTACTCGAACACCCGTCGGTGTTGTCGGGTCGCGTTTAATAGCAGGCATTGATTGTTCCAGTTGAAACAAAACCTCTGATAATGTTGATGCTTTTACTTCCAAGTCCATTACCGTATCTAAAAATGTATCGAATAGTAAATGAACATCGGCACCTAAACGATTTTCAAAAGCAGAAAGCGCAGGTGTAATGATTGACTTCAACAAAAATGATGGGCGTTCATAATCAACTAAAGAAAGCCATGCTTTAAGCGATTGTGTAAGGCTTATTAATGCGAAATAAATGGGATCTGTTGTGCATAAATTAAGTTCTTGATCGATTGTTGCATTTGCTTCTTGTTCACATAAAACCCGCCA
This sequence comes from Alphaproteobacteria bacterium, assembly GCA_947488275.1. Classification (GTDB taxonomy): domain Bacteria; phylum Pseudomonadota; class Alphaproteobacteria; order Paracaedibacterales; family CAIOTO01; genus CAIOTO01. The sequence continues at coordinate 4,813 of CANKZX010000057.1, forward strand.
TAGAGAATCGGATCGACAGTGATAGATATCCGCATGACACACATTAAAAAGCGTTTCTTCATTGAACCCTTTTCCATCATTAGCAAAGGGACTTTTTAAAATATGGGCAAGTGCCATATCATCTTCGGGTAAACATAAAAAGCGCATGACAGCCATGATATCTTGGATGCATTGTCGCGTTGCTAAATGAATACGGTCAGGACCTTCAACGGCGATATTTCGTTGTTTTAACGCACGAATGATGTCACCCGCGAGTGCGCCGCGGTTACGTTGTAAAATTAAAATATCACGGGGTTCAATTGACCGCGGTTGATTCGATTCAAAGGTATGTTTTTGCGCAAGACTTGGTAATGCCCACCCTTCAGTCAGTATTTTTTGAATATGATCAGCAACATCACTGGCTAAGATTTGGTCATTTGATAATTCGCTTTCATAGCGATCGAATACTTTCCATTCAAGGGTTTCTTTGGTGTCATCGCGATCCCTGACATAATCATATGTATTATGTTTAAGGTCATCTTTTGATCGTAAGACGGCGCCAACCCAGCCCTGATCGGTGCGATGAGGCTTATGATTGATGTATGTTCCCATGCCAGTAATATAATTTGCTGATTGGTTGGCTGAAAAAATCGTATCGACAACATGTAAAATTTCTGGTGTTGTTCGAAAAGAATCATCTAACGTTAGTCTTGTAAATGTATGTCCACGACTGGTTAATAGTGATTCAAACGTGCTTGCTAATGTTTCAAATAAGTGCGGTATGGCTCCCTGAAATCCATAGATCGATTGCTTCATGTCACCTACCACAAAGAATGATCGATGTGGCGTGTCATCGCGAATAAAAAGATCAACCAGTTTTAAAATGAAAAGCCATTGCTCGGGGCTATTATCCTGCGCTTCGTCCACTAAAATATGGTCAATTGTGTAGTCAAGGCGTTGATGCACAAAAGATAAGGATAGATCATCAGAAAATAATGCTAGACTGTGTAAGATAAGATCATGATAATCAAGTAATCCTTGGTCTGTCTTTAATGTTTGAAAGACGTCTAAAACAGCTTGTATGATATGCCAGAAATACATATTGGCATCGAGCCATCCTTCATAATTTTGGCGCTGTTGCCGCGTGTGAATGTAATTGGCGAAATTCTCTAAAGCCATTGATGCCGATGGGTTTTTTTTCTTAAAATCCGCTGATACAATTTTTTTTCGGGGAGTTCCATCCTTTGTTAGGAATAAATGAGGCGCCAATCCAGTAGCTGTTCGATCGGCTAATAAGGCTTCTCCTAGTGTTTGATCCATTGCTTGTGATGACGCACGAAGCAAGCGCACCGTTTCTGCAATATCAATAAAAGGTGCTGTCGATTCTGAAATTGTAACCTCTGAAAAGTCCGCTGGAAAGGCATGTTCAAGTGCCATGCGATAGTCAGTTGGGGTTGGGTATGTGCGTTCTAAATGGCGGATTTTATGCCATTTGGAAAAAGCATCGACCAAACATCGTTCAAAAACATATTCCCCCATCCATTGAGAAACGCCTTCGATTGCATCGGCAACCGCCTCTGTTGGTGGGGATTGTAGAACATTGTTTAAGGCGCGCATCAACAGTTGATAGGCCTGATCATCATCCAAAACATCAAAAAAGGGAAGCACGCCTGCCTCAAATGGGAATTTTTGCAATAACCCCTGACAATAGGCATGCAGTGTCATCACTTTAAGGGATTCAGGTGATTCTAAAAGTGATTCATATAATGTGGCTGCAATGTCGTGTGATATTGAATCAATTCGCAATCGCGCAAGCAGCCGTTCACGCATTTCAAGGGCGGCTGCCTTTGTAAAGGTCAGGCAGACAATATGATTGATAGGCGTGCCTTGATACAATATGCGTATAAGGCGATCGACAAGAACTTTTGTTTTTCCTGTGCCAGCTGATGCTGAAACCCAAACAGAAGTAGCGGGATCAGAACTGCGTGTTTGTGCGAATGTCATAATGAATGGTTAAGTATACTCAATAATTAAATTTTAAACGGAACACGTGTAACATACAAGTGTACCTTCAGATGATGTGATAAGAGTAAAACTTTCTATTCATGCAACATATTAATACCTGCTGCTTGACGCAGTATGGCATCGGCATCTGTTGTGAATTTACCATCATCATGATGGAGAACCATGCCAGGCATTAGCTTTAATGCCCCGTGTGTGCTTTTTACACCGCGAACAAGAACGCGTTTTGCAGGTTTGTTTTTACCTGGCCATAAGGGATAAACAACGATATTTCCAAGTTTTCCTGAAAAATAGGATAAGATCTCATCCAAACGATCGGCACGATGAATAAACGTCACCGTCCCTTTTGGTTTGACCATTAGAAGGCAGAATTTTGCCCATTGATCCAAACTAGCTTCGCCTTCATGATTGGATATTGTTTTTGTGGCATTGGGGGATACACGTCCACGAGCCGCCTCTAAATAGGGTGGGT
>CANKZX010000058.1 GCA_947488275.1 Alphaproteobacteria bacterium
AAAATTTAAGATATGGATGCCAATCGTTTTGGCGAGCTTTTCATATTCATTTCCGATGCGCAATTGTTCGGAATACATTTTTGCCCAATAATAAAGCGCACGCTTGTCATAATCCCCTTCATCCGTTATTTGAATTTCGATGTTGAATAATCGACCATCGTGCCCTTTGGCTTTGATATCCATAATTGATAGCTTATCGGTTCGAAAACTTTGCAGATTATAGGGATTCATTAATGTGACATCGGACACGTGGTCGTACGGTTCAACAATTGAATTGATGAGTGAAATCAACAAGTCTTTGTTTTCTTCAACGCCAAAGATTTTCTTGAAGGCGATATCAACGCGGGGGCTTAAGGTGCGCATGAAGTGAGGATCCTTTTGTTGAACGGTTATCAACCAGTCGTATCATTCTAGCATATTGGCTCATACAAAGTGAATCGCTATCACATGATGTAAGGTTTCGGTTCTTATTTCAAGCTTATTGGCTTTCAGTTGTTTTCTTTTCGCCATTTGGTGATAGATCATCGGCAATTGTGTTGGCATAATCATATACATAGGCCTCGTCATCCGATTCGATATCATCTGAAACAATTTCGTCGTCGGTAGAATTATTGATACCATCGGTTAACGACAAGGTTTCATGATCATGCGAATCTTCATATTGACCATCATCGTGTTCTTGGTCTGACGTGTGTTGTTTACCCTGATGATCGGTATTATTTTCATGTGTGTGTCCTTGATGACTATTGTGCGTAAAATCAATTGTCTGCAAAATATCAGGCATGATATGCGTAATCAATTGGTCAAAACCTTGCCCTTGACTTTGCCCCTGTTGTCCCTCTGTATTAGGGTTACCATATGTAAAGGTATTTGTTTTAATATCATAAGCAAAACAAAGATGCGTCTCGTTCGCTGGCAATAGTTTATCTTTTGGTTTTGATTGTTCCGCGATCAATTGGATTGATTTATGAATAATTGCACGTCCTGTTGGTATACTTTTAATCCAATCTACATTTTCTGTTAGGTTAAGGGCGCGTGTTATTATTCCTTGAATATCATCCATTAGTACGGCTTGATCGCGCAACGTAATTTGAATATTTACAGGCTGATTAATCAGCGTTTCTAGCGTTTGATCATTTATATCAAATAATTTTTGTAAGGATACTAATGCTGCTTTTTGTGCGGATAGCGACAACCCAATTGTTGCTCCGTGCCGTTTAGATGTATAACCCGCTGTTACATCCGTCAAGACGCTATCATTTTTAAAATCAACATGAACAGTAAGGGTGCTATTAACAGGGTTGTGATTTTCAAGAGAAGGCAGAATTGCTGTTAACATTGCTTCTGTTATCGGTTTTTGATTGCCAAATGTTTGTTGATATGATTCAACAAGTGATCGCAAGGATGGTATATAATCGTGTTTCCACGTCGCATCAAAAATATCATGCCCATCAAAGGCTAGATGAATGAATTTGGCGGCTGCATTGTAGGTTGTTGATAACGTATAGGTGTGTTTCTGCCCTTTATAGATACGTTTTCCTTTTGATTGAGATTCCGTGCTGAATGCCGTTAAGGCTGCCCACCAATCACCTGTTTCATTTAATTGACGGATTGCGTGAAGGATCGCATCGTCATTACCAAAGTGAATAATGGATGTTGATTTTCCTTTTACCTGCGCGGGAACGCTTGATGATGATGCGCTTTCCTCAGTGGAAAGAAACGCAAAATTAGTATATGAAAAACGATTGCGGATGTGTAAATCAAACGCGCCTGATTCGTTTTGTTTCAGGGATGGAAACAGTGTATAATTAAGCTGTTTATAACGAATACTGCCAAAAGAGGGTTTTGATAAAGCCGCATTCCAAGGAACGTTGAGCTGAATAAGCCCGTTTTCACCTTTGATTTGAATCGATTTAATGTTCTTGATGATTATTTTTAACAGATTAGCAATGTGTTGATCGGGGGACGCGTGCGCGTGTTCGTGATTTGTAAAATCAGGAAAATAGTGGGCGAGTGTAATCGTGTAACGGCAATCATTATAGGATTCATGCTTTGGTGCATGTATAAGCGGCACTGTAGCCTCGTTCGTCTTTAACGAAAGCGTTTCATCACCTTTGCCATAAAGCGTAATTGTTTTTGTTAGAAAATTATAATGTATATTTAGGGCATTGCCTACTTTGAATTGCACCCGCATGTCGGCAGAGCCACCTGTGAAGACGGGGTTTTCAAACGTAGCTTTTAGTGCATATTTATGGATATGAACATCTGAAAAGGTTACTTTTCCTGATTTTACAAGTGTCTCTTGTATGGTTTTAATGTTTTTCTCAAACGCAGTTGCGGCATAAAGCCAAGCGGCTATAGCACCCCCTATAAGAACAAAAAACGCAATATATATGCTATTTTTTTTAGATGTAAAACGGTGGTTAAGGATAGATTCATTTTGTAGAGACATTATATTATTATCTTCATGTTGTATTTCAAAAGATTATAACGGATATTATGAATTGATGTTAGTTGTTTTTTTATATTTGTGTGGGTTCTTAACGGTGAGATAAATTAAAACCCCTTTCAAGAACCCATTTTTCACAACGTAAATTAACGAATTTCTAATGATATCGTCATACACTGTACTTATATAAATTTGTTTGTAGCGTGTTATGAAATTTTTTATTGGGTTATGCGTTGTTATTGCGTGTGTTCTTGTTGGCTACGTCGCGGGGGGTGGGCATCTTGGCGTTTTGTGGCAACCCTTTGAATTTTTGATTATTGTTGGCGCCTCTATTGGTGCCTATATTATCTCAAATCCATCGCCTGTTATTGGTCGTACAAAAGGTAATCTTGGGCGGATTGTATCAGGACCAACATATAAGAAACGTGATTATTTGCAGTTACTCTGCTTGCTTTTTTGTATTTTTCGAACAGCTAAATCAAAGGGAATGCTTGCTCTTGAAACACATATTGATTCCCCTGATGATTCAGTGATTTTTCAACGTTTTCCACAATTTCTAAAAAATCATACAGCGCTTAATTTTTTATGTGACTATTTACGATTGTTGACGATGGGCAGTGAAAACGTGCATCAAATGGAAGATCTGATGATGGAAGAATTAGAAGTCATCTTTCATGAAGATCATCGTGATGCAGGTGCTGTTGAAAAAATGGCAGATGGTATGCCGGCATTGGGTATTGTGGCTGCTGTTTTGGGGGTTATTCATACAATGGGTGCGATAAGTTCGCCCCCTGAGGTTCTTGGTAAGTTAATTGGCGGCGCCCTTGTTGGTACGTTCGCGGGGGTTCTTATTTCCTATGGTTTTATAGGACCAATGGCGCAATCGTTAAAAAGTGTGTTGGAGGATGATCAGAAATATATTTTGTGTATTAAGGCGGCTATCATTGCTTATCTCAATGGATATGCCCCTATTATCATTGTGGAATATGCTCGTAAAATATTGGATGAAGAAGTTCGACCAACCTTCGTGGAACTTGAAATTGCAACACAACAAATTGGCGATCTTTAATTATGTCTGATAAAGCGCCTATTATTATAAAAAAGCGACGAAAAAAAGAAAATCATGGATCCCATGGTGGTAGTTGGAAAATTGCTTACGCTGACTTTGTAACGGCCATGATGGCATTTTTTTTATTAATGTGGCTTGTTAATATCACCAGCGAAGCTCAACGTAAAGGGATCGCGGATTACTTTGCACCCAATATTATCAATCTTAATATACGGAATGGCAGTGCTGGCATGATGGCGGGAACGAACGTTAGTGGCGCTAATAATAGTAATGGTCAAAGTTCAGAGGCAACACCAGAAGATAAGATTAAAGAAACCACGGATAGTAAAGATATTCAGCATCCAACAGAAAATGTGAAAGAAAAAGATAATCAGGATTCAGGCGCATCTGTATCTAAGAGTGATAAAAAAATAGAAGAATCGAATAAGAAAGAAAAATCAACGACCTCTCCAACAAAAGATATAAAGGCAAAAGATGCATCACCACAGATTTCTTTAAAAAATGCCGCGCGTGACACCGTGCAACAAAAAGAAAATATGACGTTGGGGGGTGTGCACACAAAAGATCAAAATAAAGACACGATTAAGGGGAATAAGGAGCATTCTCAAGGCGGGATCAAAGGCACAGATAAGGCGGAGGATAAAGCCCTTATTGAAAATGAAAAACAAATGGGGAATGAAAAAAAGGGTGGGGTTGATGTGAAAGATGCCTCTTTAAAAACGGCAGAAGACCCTAAAAAAGATAATATACCAAAAACGGATGCGTCAAAAAAAGACTTTGCCCCTATCAGTGCAGCGGAACAAAAAGCAAATGAGGAAAAAGCACTAAAGCAAGTTCTTGATAATGCAAAAACACAGCAAGCAGCGACTACCTATGAGCGATCAATTGAACAAGGAATTTCCACAAAGACAGTGGCACAGCAACAGGCGTTGCAAAGAGAAATTCAGGAATCAAAAGCCCGCGCGGACGAGGTTAAGAAACTACAAGATGCTGAACAAAGTAAATTAAAAGAAGTAGAATCAGAACTTAAAAATATGATTAAAAAAAGCTCTGAACTACAAGGATTATTATCGCATGTTATTCTTGAAATTCGACCAGAGGGGCTTCGTATACAACTGATTGATCAAGACAAAAAATCAATGTTTCCATCAGGGAGCAGCGCCATGCATCCTGAAACAAAAAGCTTGATTAAGATGATTGCAACGTTGATACAGCCTATCCCTAATCAGTTAGTGATATCAGGGCATACAGACGCTCATCCATTTACAAGTGTCCGAAAATATACGAATTGGGAATTATCAGCTGATCGCGCCAATGCAACCAGACGTGCCCTTGAAGAGGCGCAAATTGAGGCTAAACGATTTGAATCTGTTATGGGGAAAGAGGCAACGGATCCGTTTGTGAAGGATGATCCGTTTGCCGCAGCCAATCGCCGCATTAGTATTACGTTACTTAGGCAATTTGGTACGCCATCATCTGCGCTCTTTGATAAGTTGACATCGCCAAATCCACCTACAGTACAAGAACAGCCCGCTGCACAAAAACAACCCGCTGTATCAGCGGCAGTGCCGCCAGTTGCGATGTCACCATTACCGGCACTATCTGCAAATCAAGCGCCTAAAATGTAAATTCTTTTATGCTTTTGCCCATAAATAGGCAACAGGTACAGCATAAATATTTTCTGCAATTGGCAATACATTTGTACCTTGATATAAAACGATACCCATCTTAAATTGATCGCCGAGATTTTGTTTTAATGAAAGGAGCCCCTTTGTGTCTTTTGTTGAAAATTGAGACGAACTTTTTACTTCTATCCCAATCACGCTGCCGTCAGGTGCCTCCAAAATAAAATCAACCTCCTCACCAGACGTGCTTCGATAATGAAATAGCGTTAAAGGTAATTTCTTATAAGACAGTTGCTTTCTAATCTCCATGGCAATGAAATTCTCAAGTAAATGACCAAATAAAATTGAATCGTTTGCGATGTCACGTCTTAAAATTGTTTCCGCTAGGGCTGTATCAATTAAAAATGACTTCTCTGATTTTACAAGGCGTTTTCCCATATTTTTTGACCATGGTTGAAGAGGACAAAATAAATAGGTCATTTCAAGCAAGCTTAAATAACGTTTTAATGTTGTGTAAGAAATTTGCAATGTGCGTGAAATCTCATTTGTATTGAGTAATGCGCCAGATCGACTTGCAAGTAAACTTAAAATATTTGGTAGCTCTCTTAAACCTTCAATGTTTGAAAGATCACGGATATCCTTTTCGAGGATTTGTGAGAGGTACGCGCTGAGCCATTCCTCCCGATGAAAGATATCATTGGCAGAGAGCGCTAATGGATATCCCCCTTTTTTTACGCAGTCAATAAGATTGAAATCTTTAGGCTGAGCTTTGCTGATTTTTTGATGGCATAGATTCTCTAAGAAAGGTGAAAGATGCCCATTCAACTCCTCTTGTGAGAGCGGCCAAAGCGTATGCATAGACATTCTACCAGCTAATGAATCCTTAACGTTGTTTAGATGCAGGATATTGACAGAACCTGTTAAAATAAATTGCTGGGGGATGCGTTTTTCATCAACGCGCATTTTTATGGCAAGCAGAAGGTCTGGGCAACGTTGAATTTCATCGATGATTAAAGGATTTTGAGAAAATGAAATAAAACCGAGGGGATCTTGTTTGGCAAGCGCGAGTGTTTGGGGATCGTCCAGTGTTAGATAATCATGTGTGTGGGCAAAAATATTTTTAACAAAGGTGCTTTTACCAACCTGACGTGCACCATTAACAAAAACGACAGGAAAGTGGGTTTGTTTGAGTTTAGCCTCAAGAAATCGTGTATGCATTGGGTGAATCTTTTCACTGTTTTTTTATAGCTTATCATACTGTGGAGAATATTTCACCACTTAATGGTTAAAATTTCACCACTTGATGGTTAAAATTTCGCCACATGATGGTTAAAATTTCACCACATGATGGCGAATATTTCACCATTTGGTGGTTAAAATTTCACCATGTAGCCTTGAGAAAGATGAGAAAAGTATATGATTAATGGGTGGCTAACCAAATGCGAGCATGACAGGACGAGGATGAATAGAGACGCGCTAATCAATTCCGCGGAAGAAAAGGATGGTAGCCACGTTACGCTTTTTATGACGACGGTGTTGGTAAAAAGACAGCGATGTCTACTAATTTCTTACAATTCCAACAAAAACCGTCCTGGATTTTCAATGCAATCCTTGATGGTCACCAAAAATGTAACAGCTTCACGCCCATCAATAAGGCGGTGATCATATGATAGTGCTACATACATCATCGGGCGAATTTCCACACGTCCATCAACCGCCATTGGGCGATCCTGAATTTTATGCATGCCCAAAATAGCGGATTGCGGAGGGTTAATAATAGGTGTTGAAAATAATGATCCAAACACACCACCATTTGAAATGGTAAATGTTCCACCAGTCATTTCTTCCATTGTTAATTTACCATC
>CANKZX010000059.1 GCA_947488275.1 Alphaproteobacteria bacterium
GTCGCCTGATGTATTAAGACGTATCGGTGATAAAATGGATATACAACCGATTTTGGGTTTTGCATCACACCCTGATGTATTGCATCGTGCACGTGCCGAAAATGCTGACTTGTTGATTGCGGTGACGGCATCTGATGAAGTTAATATTGTGGCCTGTGAAGTTGCCCATTCGTTGTTTGGGGTTAAAACAAAAATTGCGCGTATTCGTCATCAAAATTATTTGACGACTGAAAATGCCTCTCATTTGAATAAAAATGTGGCAATTGATGTTACAATATCACCTGAAATTGAGGTTGCTAAATCGCTTGCGCGGAGTTCACAAATTTCGGGGGCGTTTGATGTCATGTCTCTTGCAGGAGATCATCTTAAGATTATTGGTGTACGATGTCATGCGCGCTCGGCCATTTTAAATACGCCACTTCGATTGTTGTCGACGCAATTGCTTCATCTTGATATTGCAATTTTGTGCATTTCACGCGGTGGTCGTCATTTTTTCCCCACTAAAGATGATGTACTGAATGTCGATGATGATGTTTATTTTATCGTACGTGAACGTGATGTGTCGTCGGCTATGGAGGCATTTGGTTATTTTGATGATGAAAAAAGACGCATTATTATTGTTGGTGGTGGAAATATTGGGCTAGGGTTTGCACAGGAGCTTGAGCAACATACAGACTCAATTAAAGCTAAGATTATTGAAAAAAATCTTGATCGGTCTGAATATATTGCACACCTTTTAAAATCAACAGAGGTTTTGAACGGTGATGCCCTTGACTTTGATGTATTGGCAGAGGCGAATGTACAAGAAGCCGAAACGATTTTAGCACTGACCGATGATGATAAGGTTAATATTTTGGTATCATTGTTAGCAAAGCAGCAAGGTGCTAAACGATCAATATCCCTTCTTAATAAAATGACGTATGCGGGTTTGGTTACATCCCTTGGGGTTGATGCCGTTGTAAGTCCGCGATTGATAACGGTTTCGACAATTTTGCAACATGTATGTCAGGGGCGTGTGCGTGCGGTTTATTCCCTTGCAGAGGGAGATGCAGAAGTTATTGAAGCCGAAGCCCGTGAGACAAGTTATATTATTGGTTTGACGGTTGAAGATCTTACATTGCGTGATTCGATTCAGGTTGCAGCAGTTGTGCGCGGTCGTGAGATTTTGATTCGCCCAACGAAATTGATTGTTAGCGTTGGCGATACATTGATTCTAATTGTGAAGAAAGATACAGCGCGAAAAATGGAAAAGCTATTTGCTGAACGTCCATCGTATCTTTAGTTGAATTTTATGCATTCCAACAATATTGTGCAAATTTCATCCTTCGTCAAAATCTAAATTGATTTTAGCTATATTCTTTTCTTATCTTATCGATCGTTGTTATGATATAGATAATAAACTTAATCTGTGTCTTGAGAATGAGAAATGACGACAATACCTGTAGAATTTAGCCGTGTGGCATCCCTTGAATTATTAACGAAGCGCGTAGACTTACTTGCAATGAAGGCAACGCCTGCTGAATGTGAAGCGCTTGCTAAGCGATTTCATATTGTTTCAATTGATTTTTTTGAAGCTGAAGTCAGTGTTAAATGGCGTGGTGGAAAGTCAATTAATTATGATGTGACAGGGCGTTTAAAAGCACGTCTGACACAAAGTTGTATTGTGACGTTGCAGGATATTGTTGAGAATATTGATGACACCTTTGATTTTCGTGTGGTTCACCCTAAACAAATGGAGGAATTGACAGAGGAACTTGATGAGTTTCAAGATATTGAGTTTTCTGAAGATGATAATGTTGATTTGGGGGAAATTGCGGCACAATATTTGGCATTGAGTATGGATCCTTATCCACGTTTGAAGGAGACAGCAGAACTTTCTATTTTAACCCCGTCAACACCGAAGAAAAACCCTTTTGCAGCATTAGCTTCACTTAAAAAAGACAAATAGGAATGATGATTCATTCTGATGACAATATATCCGATTGCCTTAATGGTTTGCCTTTTGTTAAAGCGCAAGCCCTTGGTAATGATTTTGTTATCATACAGTTGGCACATATTAAGCAACCATTAACAGATGAAGCGTTAGCGCAGTGTGCCATTTTCTTAGCCGATAGACATTATGGCATTGGATGTGATCAAGTTATTAGTGTTGAGCAAACAACAGTAAATAATGATGCTTTTCTTCAAATTCGTTTTTTTAATAGCGATGGATCTGAGGCAGAGAGCTGCGGGAATGGATCACGTGCATTTGCGTTATGGTGGATGGGATTACATCAATTGACGACGATCACCTTTGGCACAAAAGGTGGATTAATAACAGCAACTAAAGGGGAAAAACCGCACAGCATTGAACTTTATTTGCCAATACCAACTATTGATTTAACGATACCTTTGGATGACTTTTCAGATCGGTTATCAGCAGCACCTGTCTTTGTTAATGTGGGAAATCCGCATCTTGTGCTTTATGTTGATCACGTTGTAGACGTTGATAGGATGGGGGCGTATGTTGAAAAGCATTCTTTATTTCGGAGTGGGGTGAATGTTAATTTTGTACATATGGATCGTTCAAATTACCAAAAAAATCAATTGTCTATTTCTGTTTGGGAGAGAGGGGTAGGGCGAACAAAGGCCTGTGGTACGGGGGGCGTTGCATCAGCCGTTGCATCGGTTGCGCGTGGTTTTATTGATAAAAAACACCCCATCATAATTAATCAAGAAGGGGGTGTGTTAGTTGTTTTGTATGGCGAAGAACAGATTCGCCTTGTTGGTAAAGCCCATATTGTATTTGAGGGCACACTAAGGTTTTGTGCGCAGTAGATTATACTCAATACCGATGAAATTTAGCAGAAGGTAATTTTATAATCCGCCGTCATCACGAGCTGCCAGCGGCAGCGCGGTGATCCAGTGGCTATTTTTCAGAAATGCCTGTTTTGCTGGATGGCTACACCAGTTTACGCTGGTTCGCCATGACAGAAGTGCGTAAAGTCATTGGTGTGTGGAATATAAGAACCTCTACGGCTTTGCATCTTTCTTTATATCATCCCAGAAATCTTTGACTTTTGAAAAGAAGCCGTGGGTTAGGGGGCTATTTTTTTCTTTATTTGAATCTTCATTAAATTGTTCTAACAATTCTTTTTGTTTTTTACTTAAATTGATGGGAACTTCAATGGCTGCCTCGATAATCATATCACCACGCATATTGCCGCGTAATACAGACATTCCTTTTCCGCGTTGTTTGAATTGTTGTCCATGCTGTGTGCCAACGGGGATTTTAACAGCGACATGTGAACCGTCTATGGATGGTACATCAATTTCCCCACCAAGTGCTGCTAATGTCATTGGAATTGGTACACGGCAATGAATGTCATTTCCGTTACGTTTGAAAACACGGTGTTGTTTGATGCTGATGAAAACATATAAGTCACCTGCTGCACCGCCGCGAATACCTGCTTCACCTTCATTGCTGACACGAATTCGATTGCCGTCATCAACACCTGCTGGTATTTTAATTTCGATATTTTTCTCTTTTTTGACACGCCCTTGTCCCTGACAACTGCGACATGGATTAGCAATTGTTTGTCCTGAGCCACCACATGATGTGCATGGACGCTCTACAATGAATAGGCTTTGTTGGAAACGCATGGTTCCGCGTCCCTTACATGTCGTACATGTCGTGGGTTTTGATCCTTTTTCGCCGCCGCTGCCATCACACGGATCACACGCAACAAACGTGTTAAATTTTAGACGTGACGATGTTCCTTTAAAGGCTTCTTCAAGTGATATATCCATGTTGTAGCGAATATCACTACCTTGGTTATTGACATGTGCTCCGTGTCCTTGGTCACCAAAGCCATTGCCAGAGGCACCACGGAACATGGCTTCGAAAATGTCGGAAAATGATCCAAATCCTTGACCATCACCTTGGAATCCACCATGAAAGCCGCCACCACCACCTTGTTGGAATGCTGCATGCCCAAAACGATCGTACGCAGCCCGTTTTTGATCATCTTTCAGGACTTCATAAGCTTCATTAAGTTCTTTGAATTTAGTTTCGGCTTCCTTGTTTCCTTGATTTTTATCAGGATGAAATTTCATGGCTTGTTTGCGATAGGCTTTTTTTAGCTCTTCCTCAGTGGCGCCTTTTGAAACCCCTAGAATGTCATAATAGTCTTGTGCCATTTTTTTTCCTTTATTATTTCATTTAAACAGGAAGAGGAGGGCACATGTACCCTCCTAAAACCATTTTATTTATTCATGTAGAGTACTTGCAGGATTACCCATGCTTTTTCATATTTTCATCATCAACCGTATATTCAGCATCAACAATTGTGTCATCATCCGCATGAGGAGCTGTATCTGCGCTTTCGCCAGCGGCCTGTGCGGCTTTGTACATTGCCTCGCCCATTTTCATAGATGACATCGTTAATGTTTGAACTTTTGCCTTGATATCGTCAAGGTTTTCCGTTGTTAATGCTTCACGAAGGGCGGCTAAATCCGTTTCAATTGCTGTGCGATCCGCGCTTTCAATTTTATCTCCATTTTCGGATAATGCCTTTTCCGTTGCATGCACCATGCTATCGCCTTGGTTTTTAGCCTCAATCAATTCACGACGTGCTTTGTCGCTTTCTGCATTGGCTTCGGCTTCACGTACCATGGCTTGGATTTCATCTTCGGATAATCCACCTGATGCTTGGATACGAATCTGATGTTCTTTGCCTGTTGCTTTATCTTTTGCGGATACTTGAACGATACCGTTTGCATCAATGTCAAATGTTACTTCGATTTGTGGAACGCCACGTGGTGCAGGTGGGATGCCTGCCAATTCGAATTGACCAAGCAATTTATTTTCAGATGCCATTTCACGTTCACCTTGGAATACACGAATGGTAACTGCACTTTGGCTGTCTTCGGCGGTTGAAAAGGTCTGGCTTTTCTTCGTTGGAATTGTCGTATTTCGATCAATCAAACGTGTGAACAAGCCACCAAGTGTTTCAATACCAAGCGATAATGGTGTCACGTCGAGAAGTAGTACATCCTTCACATCGCCTTTTAATACTGCACCTTGAATGGCAGCACCAGCGGCAACAACTTCATCAGGGTTAACACCGCGATGGGGTTCGTGACCAAAGAATGTTTTTACTGTCTCAAGGATTTTTGGCATACGTGTCATACCACCAACCATGATGACTTCTTTAATTTGACCTGTTGTAATACCTGCATCACGAAGGGCAGCCTTGCATGGGTCAATCGTACGTTGAATAAGATCATCAACAAGTGATTCAAATTTCGCACGTGTAAGTTTAACATTCAAATGCTTTGGACCTGAAGCATCAGCTGATATGAACGGTAGATTGATGTCTGTTTGCATTGTTGTTGATAATTCAATTTTTGCTTTTTCAGCCGCTTCTTTTAAACGTTGTAGAGCTAATTGATCTTTACGCAAATCAATGCCTTGTTCTTTTTTGAATTCATCAGCGACAAAATCAATAATGCGGGCGTCAAAGTCTTCACCACCAAGGAATGTATCTCCATTTGTTGACTTTACTTCAAAAACACCATCATCACTAATTTCAAGAATTGAAACGTCGAATGTGCCGCCGCCAAGGTCATATACAACAACGGTACCTGATTCTTTCTTCTCAAGACCATAGGCTAAAGCTGCCGCCGTCGGTTCATTAATAATACGGAGTACATCTAAGCCTGCAATTCGACCTGCATCTTTTGTGGCTTGGCGTTGTGCATCGTTAAAATACGCAGGTACCGTAATAACGGCTTCTGTCACCGTTTCGCCTAAAAATAATTCAGCAGTTTCTTTCATCTTTTGTAAAATGAATGCGCTAATTTGGCTTGGGCTATATTGTTCATTACGTGCTTCAACCCAGGCATCGCCTTTATCCGACTCAACAATTTTGAATGGGACAAGGTCTTTGTCTTTTTCGGTCATTGGGTCTTTATACGCGCGTCCAATCAGACGTTTAATGGCATAAAGCGTGTTTGCAGGATTTGTGACGCTTTGACGTTTGGCGGATTGTCCAACGAGGCGTTCACCATTTTCAGCAAAAGCGACCATTGATGGTGTTGTACGTGCGCCTTCGCTGTTTTCAATAACGCGAACATTTCCACCATCTAAAACGGCAACGCAAGAGTTTGTTGTTCCAAGGTCAATACCAATTACTTTTCCCATAATATTCTCCTATTTGATTTTTTGTTTTAGCAGCATACTGCCTAGACTGCTAATAATATACGATTTTACGATAAAGAAATCAATATTTTGGATGCAGGTAATGTAAAAAAATATATAATTTCATGCGGATGCAAGGTAATCTGCCAATTTAACATCTGGCGCACCCGAGACGACTCGAACGTCCGACCTTTGCCTTCGGAGGGCAACGCTCTATCCAACTGAGCTACGGGTGCATACCATTCATTTATAAAGGGATGTGTTTGTATTTGCAAAAGATTTGTCGGATTTTACCTTAATTAAACTGTATTACCTTATCAGATTGAAAATGATAAAAGGAGGATTAAAAAAAAGAGTCAAGGGTTTTCCTGATTTATGATATACTTCACTTATAACAGGATAGGATCACCCCATGTCATCAGCACATAAACTTCTTGACCCCAAAAACGATGTGGCGTTTAAACGCATTTTTGGTAGTGAAAAGAATAAAGATATTTTGATTCATTTTTTAAATGATATG
>CANKZX010000060.1 GCA_947488275.1 Alphaproteobacteria bacterium
GATCACCCTCTTGAAAACAGGTTTTGAATGCCTCTTTAATAACAAAGACCTGATGATCGGTAAGACGAATGCCTTTCATATATTTATCTCACAAATCAAAGAAAAACAACAATTTCAACTTTTTATTTAGCTCCAACCTGCCATAATCCTCTGCTCGTTTCAAGATTTGAATGTGACAATCAGCCATGCTCAATTGAAATTAAATGGTTATTCTCACCAATCGTGCTGATCTGATCTTTCCACGTCAATTCAAAATCGTGAATACCCTGTCGGCATAACGCATCCCGTTTCAACCAATCATCTGACGCATAAGGCAAAACCCCAAAATCAGCAGGACGCATTTGACTCCGTTGATAGGCTGCATTTGTAAGATCAGGAACACCGTCAGCAACAGCCATCATATTTCCCAAATCACCTGGGCAATAAATAACCGCATCACACCCTGCTGCCATCGCACGTTCTGCCCGTGCGACATACCCTCCGCTAAGGGCATTCATCCCCAAACAATCACTAATCAAAAACCCCTTAAACCCAATCAAATCACGAATCACGTTTTTAATCACAACAGAAGATTCCGTCGCACAATAACGGTCATCATACGCTTTATAAATAATATGCGCCGTCATTCCCCACGGATGAACAGGCATATCAACCAAAACCCTTTTGAAAACGGCGAAATCCGTTTCAGTAAGAATATTCGAATCGGCATCAACCCATGGAAGCTCTTCATGACTATCAACACATGCGCGCCCGTGACCTGGTAAATGTTTAATAACAGGCATCACACCCGCCTGAAAATGCGCCTTGATCGCAGCCGCCGACAATGATGCAGCAACATCAACAACATCAGAAAACGCACGATCACCAATAATTGAACTTGCCCCCTTATAAATTAAATCACTACAAGGGGCACAATTGGTATTCACACCAACGCGTGTTAATTCCTGGGCTATCAAAGTATAATTATCAACAGCAAGCGCAAGCGCACGCTCAGAATCGTGTTGATAAACCTTACCAAAAATTTGGGCAGGTGGGCTCGCCCTGAAATGCGGCGGATGCAAACGCATCACACGCCCCCCTTCCTGATCGATTAATATAGGAACGTCCCTGTGCGCAACCGTTGATTTCAGATCAGCCACAAGCGCTAAAATCTGTTCAGGTGTCTTACAATTTCGCCTAAATAAGATAAAACCAAGGGGTTGAACCTTTTCAAAAAAAGCACGTTCTTGAACCGACAAACACGTTCCACTGACACCAAAAATTACAGCTTTCATAGGCAAATACTACACTGTCACAATCGAATGAACAACACCATCCCCAGTCGTTAACAAAAGTGCGCCTTCATCAGATATGCTTGTGAATATACCGCTATGCCCTCCCATCGTCATGCACGTATTCAACCCGTATGCATGAGATAACCATTCCGTTTTGATCGGCTCAAACCCATGTGTCAGCCACGATCGATAAACTTGCCAAAAACTTTTCAGAACAGCATGAAAGACCGCTGTCACATCCACATCTGTATTATTGTCGGGATTCATCAGTGTTTTTATACCTGTTGTGAGTTGATCAACCCCCTCTGGGATCGTATTCACATTAACACCAATACCAACAATCACCGCATCATCAAAACATTCGATTAAAATGCCAAATAACTTCTTTCCATCGACAAGACCATCATTTGGCCATTTCAATGCAATACCATCAATTCCCATCGATACAAGCCCATTACGCACCCCAACAGCTGTCATAAAGGCCAACTGAGCATAATCTTTAACAGCTGGCGGATTATCATGTATGGCTGGCGTCAGAACAAGTGATGTATATAAATTTCCAAGTGGAGCCACCCATTGTTTCCCCTGCCGCCCTTTAGCCGCTAGTTGCGTATCCGCTAAAATAACAAGACCTTCACCCGCACCTTCACGGATATAATGTTCACATAATACATTTGTACTATCGACAGATTCAAAATGGTGGATTGCAAGTTTCATTCAAAAAATTCCATAACTTTATAACTAGCGGTTGGTAGTTTATACGGGTGCATTTCATCAGGTTTAACCCACATATATCCTTGTTGGTGTTCATTTAAGGAAAAGTTTCCTTCCCATTGCGTAATTAAATACGGCATAAGAACAATATGAAACGTATCATAGGCATGCGATACAAATGATAAAGGCTTGATTGCTAATGGCACAAGGCTAACTTCTTCTTGCAACTCACGTTCCAGCGCATTTTCTGGCGTTTCACCCATCTCAAGCTTACCACCTGGGAACTCCCACAAACCTGGCATAGGCTTATTTTTTGGGCGCTGAATAAGCAAAATCTCGCCTTTTTCATTTTGAAAAATACCCGCAACCACATAAACAATAGGTAAATTATTTTCATTATTCATTCTAAAATCTCTCGTTTATTAAGCCATTTTTATTATTGATCATTTTGCACAAAAGAAATAAAAGTTATCATCCACCGTCATCATAAGGAAACAATTGCCTCTGTGGTGATCCAGCGCCCCTTTTACAGGATGGCCACAGCTGCTTCGCCGATTCGTCATGACAGCAGGAATTCTCAAAACAATCGATAATTAATATACACCCATTATAAAAAATAAAAGTTGATAATACATTAATATTAACGTACTAATCGTCTTACGGCTTTTTCAATACGCTGACAGCCTTCCATTAAATTCTCCATTGACGTCGCATAAGAAATACGAAAATAAGGAGATAAACCAAATGCACTACCGCCAATAACCATAACTTTTGCCTCCTCAAGCAAATAGGTACACACATCGTGATCACTACGCAGCACCTCACCATTTGGTGTCAGCAGACCTAATAACCTCTCACAATTCACATAAAGATAAAAAGCACCCTTTGGCATTTCACATGATAACCCTGGTATTGCACCAATTACATTATGAGTAGCTGTTCGTCTTTCATCAAACGATTGTCGCCAATCAATCAAAAAACTATGCGGTCCATTAAGAGCAGAAGCCGCCGCCGCCTGTGAAATAGAGCAAGGATTAGACGTACTTTGCGATTGCAATAAATTAAGCGCTTGTATGAGATCAAATGCCCCCGCTGCAAAACCAAGGCGCCACCCCGTCATCGCATAGGCTTTTGATACACCATTACAAATCAATGTTCGAAATTTAAGGCGCGGCTCAACCTTAACAATGCTGGAAAATTTGACATCGTCATACGTGAGATGTTCATAAATATCATCACTTAATACATGCACATGAAAGTGCTCCATCAACACATCAGCAATTTGGCGAAGTTCACCTTGTGAATAGACAGCACCTGTGGGATTATTAGGGGAATTAATAATAACCCAGCGTGTTTTAGGGGTAATATGCGCCTTTAACTGATCAGCTGTCAGTTTAAACTCATTTTCAGGACTGCCTGAAACAATTACAGGAACACCACCAAAAAAACGCACAAGCTCAGGATATGATACCCAATAAGGGGCTGGAATAATCACTTCATCCCCAGGATTAAGACTCGCCATAAAGGCATTAAAAATAAGTTGCTTTGTGCCCGCACCAACGGTAATCAAGTCCAATTCATAATCAAGCTTATAATCGCGACTTAATTTCTTTTGGATCGCCTGCTTAAGAAGGGGGATTCCATCCGTTGGCGTATATTTGGTAAGACCTTGCTGCATAGCCTGAATGGCAGCCTCTTGAATCCAGAGAGGGGTGTTAAAATTTGGTTCACCCAATGAAAAGTTCACAATATCAACACCATCAGCACGTAACTGTGCGGCTTTTGCATTTAACGCAAGCGTTGGCGAAGGTTGAATAGCATTCATGCGATTTGAAAGTTTGAACATTGAAGCCCTACGTTATGTTTATCGCGTTATCATAACGGATTATCAAGCATTCGGCTATAATTTTATCAACAACCATCGTTAGGCAGGCGTTTACAAGGGAGCAAATCCCTTTAAATGGTCAGAATTCAGTCATAACTCCATTGTGTAATGAATTCTGCCTCAGATGAATAATCTTTCATACTTTTAAGCAACGAAACTACGCAGCCCCCCGTTAACAAAGTCGTGGTGGCTACGATTAATCGAATAAAATCATAGAATCATTATACACCGACGTCATAGGGGGCTCGTTTTTCACTATCTTTTTAGCGAATCAAGTTCCCCTTGGCTTAAACCTGTGCTTTGCAAAATAAGCGCTTCATCAAGATTCATCGCCATCAGGTTTCGTGCAATATCAAACTTTTCAGCAAGCTTACCTTCTTCAAATTTCTGTATCATGGACGATTCATAATCATTTCGGCGCTTTTCCGCTTCGTCGTAACACAAAAGGTCATCTTCCCGCCAATTATACCGAATCAGTGCTTTCATTGCTTTTTCCATGATCGTGTGTTGATCCAAAATCGTCTGCAAGATACCAGGGTCAATATCTTCGGCATACTTAAAAAAATAACACCATTTCTCGATCTTATCATCAAGATGCTGCAGGTCATTTTCACCCTTTTTAAACTTAGGCAATTCTAAAAAGGTAAATGAAAAATCTTTCAAATCATGTTCATGGGTATCACGGTCTAAAATCACGTGATCGGATTTAATTGCTTTTTTATCTGGGAATAGCACATAATCCGCAATGGCAATAAAGACAACTTCTTTTAAATGACCATAGGCAGAACCAACCTTCGCCTGCGATGAATATGCTTTTGCTGCGTAATATTGGGCACGTTTTTCAAAGCCTGAGGATTTAGCCACCTGCATTTCAACGATATAGCGATTATCATCCTTATCCACACACAACACATCCACAATGCTGGTTTTTTGACTGGCAATATCGGGGTCTTGAATGGTGGGCAGATAGGTAATATCGGTAATAAGGGCTTTGTTTTTAAAAACCAGCATATCATTTAAAAAATGAATCAAAATATCTTTATTATCTTCAGATCCAAAAATGCGTTTAAAGGCCACATCATTTTT
>CANKZX010000061.1 GCA_947488275.1 Alphaproteobacteria bacterium
CATTGCTGATTTAATTGTGGAGGATGAAAATCACCACAAATACATTATCGAAATTGAACGAAATGTGAAGAATTCGTTCATTCACAAAGCGTGTTTTAATACCGCGCGATTGATTGTGGATAACTTGGCACAACGCGAAGATTACACACAAATCGTAAAGGTGTTTCATATTTCCTTGCTCTATTTTCCCATTGGGGACGGAGTTGGATCCGTTTATCACGGCAAAACCATCATCCATGAAATTGAATCCAATGAACGTCTTCAAGTGCACATCACCGATCCGAAAACCCATGAAGAATTTGATGCAACCGATATTTTGCCTGAATATTTTTTCATTTCAGTACCGCAATTTAATGAACGACTTGTCAAAGAATTAACGGAAATGGATGAATGGCTGTATGTGATGAAACACGAAAAGGTGCCCGAGAATTATCATTCTCCCTACATGCAGCAAGTATCGGATAAGCTGAGGATTCTTCGCATGACGGAGAAAGAACGCAGTGCCTATACGTTTTACATGAAGAAAGTCTATAATGACCGCGATGAATTGGAAGCCGCTATTATGAAGGGGGAGGCTAAAGGATTGGCGAAGGGAAAAGCCGAAGGGAGAGCTGAAGGATTAGCCGAGGGGAAAGCGGAAGGGAGGGCTGAACGAAATCGTGAAATCGCCCTTCAAATGTTAAAAGAAAATATGCCTGATACACTCATTTTAAAAATTGCTGAACTCACACAACAGGAACTTAATGCACTAAAAGCAAGCAGACAATGATAAGGAGCTATGCAAAACCTAATCATGCTTTCCTTGCATGACCGATTCATGATAACGCTTTAAATTTTTCTCAACACGATCAAAAATACTATCTTTTTCAAATTTAAAGAACGGATAATCCTGGCTGTGTGCGCCTGTTTCATCGTAAACAACACCACATGGCATACCTAACATCAGCTCAATCGCCTCAAATACCGTATCAACTGACCAAATAAAGAATTGTCCTTGTTTAATATGCTCAACAACTTCTTCTCGTAAGGTTAGATTAACAAGATTTGATTTTGGCACAATCACGCCTTGTGTGCCTGTTAATCCATGTGCGCTACACACACGATAAAATCCTTCAACCTTTGTATGCGTGCCACCAATAGGCTGCGCAACACCAAATTGATTCATTGATCCTGTAATACCAATATCTTGGCGGACAGGGATACCTGACAACGAAGACAAAATAGCGATCACCTCCGCCATGGATGCACTATCACCATCAACATCAACATAACTTTGTTCAAACGTTAATGAACACGTGTATGATAGAGGAAAATTTTGCGCAAAAAAGCCATTCAAAAAACCCTCTAAGATCATCGCGCCTTTTTGTTGAATGGGACCTGCAAGTTCGGTCAATCGTTCAATATTAAGAACACCAACGTCCCCTGCATAGCTGCGCGCTGAAATACGGCATGGCAACCCAAAACTATAATCACCCGTACTTAAAACAGATAGACCATTAATTTGCCCAATAGCGGTATTTTTGGTATCAATTAAAATCTGCCCAGATTGTATATCATCATGACTACGATCTTCAGACCCAGCATTTCGAATACGTCGCATCGACAAAGTATCTTGAATAATTTGTTTTGTAATTTTGCCCTGATTGGTTGACAAAATAGTTGCTTCATGCAAGATATCTGCAATTTGCTCAAACTTAGCACTAAGCCGCTCACGGTGCCCAACCCAACGCGCGCTGCACCCAATTAAATACTCAATGGCTTCATCATCAATTTCTTTTTGCGTTAATTTAAGAGCGTTATGACGAACTAATTGTCTATACGTATTAACATTTGATTCCGTTGCAGGCATATCAGCATCAATATCAGCCTTGATTTTAAAGTACGATCTAAATTCTGGATCATTAAAGAAGAAATTATAATACCAATAGGGTGACGCAATGAGAAAAACCTGCACATTCAGCGGAATTGGTTTTGGCTCAGGCGCATCCCATAAAGGTAATGCATGATCACGGTACCGTTCCTCAATACGAATAACGTGGTCACGAAGAGCTGATTTTAATGTTTCCCATACCTCAGGGTTACGTGCAATCGCATCGGCACGCAGTACTAAAATACCACCATTCGCCAGGTGGAGCGATCCAGGACGAATCATCGTAAAATTTGTTTCAGGTGCACCATTCGCATTTGTTTGATATTTGATTGCGCCAAATAAGTTTTCGTAAGTTGGATTGGCCTCCAAAATGACACGTGGATTTTGTGCATCTTTATGATCAACGAAAACATTTACCCGATAACGCTCAAGAAAACGTGCTGAAACATCTTTCGCATTTTCTTGCCCTTCGGCTTCCTCGCCAGAGGCATGAAATTCCTGAACATTTTTCAAAATATCATCTTTAAGCGTATCAATCCATTCACCCATCGGATCTGCAAATTCTTCACGAAACTTTTGAAGACTGGGTTGAATAGCTTTTTTAGCCATCGATTGGGTAACGTCATGAATTTTCTTTTGAATTTTTTGATTGGCATTATGCACAGACAACGACATTTTATTAATACGATCACGAATCCCCTGCATTTCTTGGGAATTCATGGCATCAGATTCATCAGCCTGTTCATCGCCATTTAATAAATCAATACTGAATCCATCCGCCGTTTGCGTTACACCATACCCTTTTTCATGGGCATAATTTTGAATATCATGAATTTGTTGATCAATTTGTTGCTGTACAGAAGCCGTTAAGGTATCAATTTGTCGTAAGAAATGAGGATTATTAAATGTCTTATTAAGCAATGAAATGATATTGTGAATTAATTCATCAAGCTTTTCTTGAAAATAGGTACCTTTACCTGCAGGAAGCGCATAGGGAAGAGGTTTATGCGAATGCATGAAATTATTAACATAAATCCAATCATTTGGGGTGGGCATTTCTTTAACGTATTGCTTTAAATATGACATTGTTGATGTCATGCGACCGCTGCGATCTTCGCCGACAACAAACACATGAAAACCTTTGTTGCGCATTTTAAGACCAAACTCAATTGCATCACGTGCACGTTTATGCGATGACAAATCAAATAATGTCAAAGGGTGATCATCGTATGCTTGGCATCCACGATCGGTTTGCTTAAGCGGGGTATAAGGCTTATCCAGCACCTGTGGTTCTAAGGGGCTGATATTGCCAAATGTTGGAAGACCAACATTATGATATGCGACTGGATCTTTTTTCATACCTATAGTGTAAACCACTAAAGATTAATACACTGTTAATTTGCTAACTGAAAGTGGTACTTTTTCTCTCCTCAATGATTTCTTCAAACAATTGATGCCAATTCATTTCGCATTTAAGACGCATAAGAACCGCGCCAACGCCAACCGATGCGCGATCCATAAAAACAAATTCTTGTGGTACACGAAGTCCACCCAGTTGATGCAGTTGCTGATGAACACGCATAGCGGTCTCCCACCCTTTAGCACCACTAAAATTCATTTGTATAGGGCGCACACGATCATCAAGAAGTGGGTCGTATAGCAAACGCGCCCACTCATTCATTACGTCAATGAGTTCATTTGAAAGATTTGAAAATCCCCAGCATTCATAGGCTGCAACTGCACGATCACGTGAATTATGTTTTAAGGCTTCATAGAGTTCAATAACGCCATTCACAAACGATATGTCAAACCGCCGCACACACCCAAAATCAAGTAATAATAAATTTTGATCGGCATCAACTTTGTAGTTGCCTGGGTGCGGGTCACCATGAATCCATCCTTTTAAGTAAAAGGGGCGATACCAAGCACGAAACAACGTCCGCCCAAGGGTGTTTCGTTGTTCTTGTGTTAGAGTTTCTGAGGCAGTTAAAAGCGATTTACCCTCCATCCATGTCATGGCAAGCAATCGATCGGTTGATAAGGATTGTATAACCTCAGGAACCCGAACAGCATCCACACCCTCTGCAAAAAATGTTTGATAATTTGCAATGTTGCGTGCTTCATTTATGTAGTCAAGTTCTTCCATCAAACGGGCGTTGATTTCACCCAAAACATCGTTAAGATCTAGCGCCTTGTTAAACAAATGATAGGTACCAAATAAAAGTTTAAGCTGCGTAAGATCTGCCTCAACAATCGTTTGCATGCTTGGGTATTGGAGTTTTATTGCAAGATCTAAAGGAATGTCGTTGTGATTGATTGTTGCTTTGTGAACTTGCCCAAGGGAAGCTGCCGCAGCAGGCGTCATATCAAATGATGTGAAAAGGGATTGCCAGTGCACACCAAGTTCAGTCTGCATACGACGTTTAACAAACAAAGGCCCCATAGGGGTCGCATTGCTTTGTAGTTCAAGTAATTCTTTTGCGTATTCAGGGGGGATGGCATCAGGAATTGTTGCTAAAAATTGGGCAACTTTCATGAAAGGTCCCTTCATAGAACCAAGCGCACCCTTTAATGTCTTAGCGTAATCAGCGTCATTAATCGCATAACCTGCCACACGTTCACCAATGACCCGTGCAGCAAGACCACCAACAGTACTTGATACAGCTGCGAAGCGTTTCATTGTTGTGAAAATAGGGGTGTTATTGTCCATGAGGTCTATGTGTACTAAATTAATGAAGATCTGATATCATTAAGCGCTTCAACGGTAATACCAGCGCATGCCATAATGGTTGCATCATCAATTCCCTTTTGAAGCATAGCCATAACCATCTTGCGCGTGGCAATCGCTTCACCCTTCTCTAGCCCGATTGCTTCACCTTCTTCCCTGCCAATCTCCATTCCCTTTTCCACTCCAAGGGCATGCTGGTGCACCAAGGCATTGGCTTCAATCCAATAGAACTTCTCGCGTCC
>CANKZX010000062.1 GCA_947488275.1 Alphaproteobacteria bacterium
ATCGCGTCATCACTTAAGACCGATTTGAAAATAGCATCATAGGTGGCAACGCCATAGGCTTGATTGTGTACCTGCATAGCCAATACTTCGTTTGTTCGTATACAAGCTTGAGTATAGCACATTTAAAAACAGGCGCCCATCATAAACCAACTTATTGATTTCTAAGGTGCAATTTTAATATTTTGATTCACGACGGGTATAAATGATATGTGATTTGATCAATCTCTCCCCCTATTCACAAAGTTATAGTTGCCATACAAAGGAAAAGCTTGTTAGCCTTTTTATAAGGATTAATAAATGGAGAGCCCAAGTGTATCGTTTTTTTATTATGTTAAGCTTGACGATACCTCTCATTGGCTGCCGTGAACTCAGCAATCGTGTTGAAATCAATCCTAAAATGACTTCGGCTGATTTAAAAACCTTAACCGAAGCCCCCTCAACAGACGAAGAACCACAAACACGCGAAACACCGCCGCCTATTGACACGAAACCAACATACCCAAAAAATTTCTATCAACGCGTTTCACTGAGCCTTACAGAGAACATCCCAATTAAACCTTTCTTGAGTGAACTGGCGCGAAAAGTAGCGGTCGACCTACAACTTGACCCAAGCATCCAATCACAAATGTTTTTTCAAGCGACAGATCGACCTTTTATTGAAATTATACAAGACCTGTGCGACCTAACAGGGCTTCGTTATTCAGTAAAGAATATGGCCATTCGAATTGAACGTGATGTTCCTTACACAGAAAATTATAATATTCAATTTTTAAATTTAACACGAAACAGTCAAAATCGCATTTCCGTTGCAACGGATGTTTTTGCCCACAATGGAGGCGCCGCCACAACACAAGGAGCCGCTGATAATGGATCAAATAGTTCCGTTAATGTTGAAACAAAAAATGATTTTTGGGCAGAACTTGAAGGGAATTTACGCATTTTGCTTGAACACGATATGACAGAAAGCAATCCGTCCTCCTCATCAAAAACCCCACCAACACGCCCAACTTCATCACACAAAAAAGCAACGTATTCTGTCCATAAACAAGGTGGTCTTATCACAATATTTGCGACCGAAAAGATTCATCGCCGTGTACAAAATTACCTGAATAAGTTAAAGATTTCCGCGTCTAGTCAAGTATTAATAGAAGCCAAAATCATCGAAGTCACCTTAAAAGAAGAGTATCGATCGGGGATTAATTGGCAAAAATTAGGCAAACGCAATGATTTACGCCTGGATAACGCCAAATTCGGCGATGCCGCAATAAAGAGCGCTTTTTTAGATCCCTCACAGGCACATCAAAACATGTTTAGTTTTGGCGCATCAGGAACAACGTTCTCCGCCATTATGAATGCTTTGCAGGAATTTGGGCATTCACGTACCCTATCCAGCCCACGCCTTACTGTCATGAATAACCAAGTTGCCATTCTAAAAGTTGCGCAAAACCAAGTTTACTTTCGTATGAACTATGACAAACAATACAGTCAGAATGTACAACGTGAAAATGTTAGCATTTCCAGCGATATCCAAACCGTTCCTATTGGTCTGGTTATGTCTGTTCAACCATCCATTGATCCTGAAACGGGCGATATTATCCTGTTCCTAAGACCTACCATTTCAAGACTTAGTAAGTCGGTATCTGATCCTGCCGTTGATATTGCTTATAATGCAAATTTGTCAACATCGGGTGAAAATACCAAATTAACCCCATCAATGGTTCCTGTGGTTGAGGTGCGCGAAATCGATTCAGTGATACGCCTCAAAAATACTGAGATTGGTGTTATGGGGGGATTAATGGAAATACGATCGTATCAATATACAAACAAAATTCCTGGCATTGGTGATATACCTGTCGTTAATAATTTATTTCAAGGCACTGCAGACGGCGATTCGGTCGTTGAACTGGTGATTGTTATAAAAGCCACCATTAATAAAGGTGCCCCTACCCCAAATGCCGTTGATCAACGCTTGATGAATGACTACTTAGCGGATCCACGAAAATGACCCAAGTATGGCACATCTTCATCTACCTCATGATTGGACTTTACCCCATACAAGCCGCTGGTGTTTCAGAACTTATTCTTAATGCAAGCGGAGAGCAGCAAAATCATACGCCGACATCATCAAAGACAACAGCGTCATCTTCCACAACAACACCCACTTCAACGATTCCAACCCCCTCTGAAACGTATGATATTACGTTCACACCCAATACAGCAGGACAAACATTCAGATTAGCCCTGGATACAAAATATAATCCTGGCATGACTATTATTCCTTTTGACGAAGGCGTTTACGTTATTATGGATCGTAAATATAAAATCCATATGCCTCCTCTTTCAGCGTATAATGGTGTGATTGCCCACATCGACACACTTGATGATCCAAAGGTACTTATTTTAAAATTTACCTTACATCCTTTTATTTATGTACATTTAGAAAAAATTGACAATCGACTTTATTTAACATTTTTCTATCGTGACGCAGGTAGTCCTTATGGGCAAACACCAACACCATCATTACTCACATTTGAAGAAAAAACGTGGCCAACCAGCGCAATCACACAAACAGGAAAAGGCACATTCGCCTTTATAACAATTGATAATACACCCTATTACGTGTATATGACGGTCAATCCAGATGGCGGGCTTCAGCAATTTTACAAAACACCTTACTATTCTATTGCACAAACCTCACAAGGTGTTGCTGTTCGGTATTTTTCGCCACATATTGAATTTCGAGGGTATCCCAATCATCTGATCATTCACCATCCGATTAAAGCATCATTTCCACCCTTACTCAAATCGCAATTTGAAAAAGGACGATTTAACACCCTTTTTGACACCCACCCTGACCGTAACTTATATGAAGAAAATCGCACATATGACGCTATATCAAACACATTAACATCCACGTCCCCTTTAATGATCGCAATGCAGCGAGCATGGCTTAATCTAACACAAGGGTTTGGTCAAGAAGCAAAAATAATATTAGAAAATTGTGCACATACCTATCCAAGAATCACAACTGAACCACTATACAAAGCATATCTTGGCATGGCGTATTTTCAAAGTCAGCATTATGAGCAAGCACTTACACACTGGCAAACAGTACCTGATACACTTGAAATAATCATATGGAAGAAACTGGCTGAAAGCGCACTGGGACGTTTTAATGGTATCGATCAAATTATCTTTAAAATCAGTAAGTTAATCGAACATTATCCCCCAAAATTACGCAAAATTTTTATCAAGCAAAGCTTGCGAACCTTTGAAAATTTACATTATCATGGTGCAATTTTGGACATGATCGACCATCACCCACACCCCCATTCACGAACATTAACAAATCTCTATACGCTTTATAAGGCAAAAGTATCTTTCGAAAAAAAAGAATATTATGAAGCGGATCGCCTGTTAGATGATATCACCATCAAGGGATTAAAAGATCAAATATCATCCGAATTCTTAGCTGAGTACACACATTTAAAAAACAAAACGAAATTCAACATTCAGCAATTATCTATTACGGATACCATTACAGCATGCACAAACGCACGCCTCATGTGGCGTGGAACAGGTCTTGAATACCAAATAATGCTTGAGTCCATACGATTACTTGAACGCGAAAAACGCTTTGGTGAAGCTTTTCCTTTATTGCGGGATGTTAAACGACTTTTTCCAATTCGCGCCAGCATTGAACTTGTTGATCTCATGATTCAGCGTTTTTATGTGCAGTATTTCAAAACAGCACAAAATATCTCTCCACTTAAAATTATAAAAACCTATACGGATTATATTGATTTTATGCCTGATGGTAAGGATGGTGAAGACATCATTCATATGGTCACTGATCAGTTCTTACGACTTGATTTATTAAATGAAGCAGCGGAACTTCTTACGCGTACAATTGCAAATAAACCTGCCACACCTGAAAAAATTGATATAATTTTCAAAATTGCCGATCTTCATATGCATAATCATAAATATGATGCCGTTAGCGCAACGCTCGACATGATACCATCTGAAATCGCAACATTGACGCACAAAACAAAAGCCACAACCATGAGGGCACAAGCACTCCTTAATGAAAACAAAATAACAGAGGCACTTTCCCTTTTAGAAACGTCCACTCAGCCTGATCATGTTTTAATGGCCGTTCGTATTTATTGTCAACAAAAACGCCTGGATATTGCCGCTGATAAATTACTTGGATTACTTTATGCGTTGGATCATAAAAAAGAAAAAGACCGCGTCATACACGTCTTAAATGAGCTTGCTATTGTTTACTATAAGGATAACCAAACGGATAAACGAGAAGCCTTAGGCAAAAAGTACACAGAAATCATGAAAGGGCAAGCCAATTTCATTTTTTTAACACGTATCGATAATCAAACAATTACCAATCGAGCAGAGGCAGAGGCAATGTTAAATAGCACGCATGATGTAACAGATTTTGTAACCAAAACGCTCGACACGACAAAACCAAATTAGATTTTTATGATTATTTATGTTAGTATAACGACATTAATGATTATGAATAAAGATAGAACGCCTGCAATGAGTAATTCAAATTCTCTGATCAGTTTTGACTACGCGATTAAATATCTTCTTAAAGATAAAGGGGATTACAGTATCGTTGAAGGGTTTATTTCTGCGCTCCTTAAAACGAAGGGGTA
>CANKZX010000063.1 GCA_947488275.1 Alphaproteobacteria bacterium
GTTTCAGAACTTGATTTGACGGTTGTGATTAAATGTGTTGATGTGTATTGCTATAAAAGTGCTCATCCAATTTTGACATCGCGTGCGTTTAGCTCTTTGGGAAATTTGTTGTCTATACAAGAAAATGTTTCACGTGAAACAATTGGTTATTTCTTGAAAGGTCAAAATGTTAATCAAGAGATTGAAGAAGCAAAACTAAAGTGGTTTTTTAATATTACGTGTCACCCGAGTCTTAGTTCTAAGGATGGTGTTATACTTGTTGTCTCAGATGTGGTAAGGAAAATATGATTGAAACAATCGTTATTGCGAATCAAAAAGGTGGCGTTGGAAAAACAACAACGGCCATTAATATTGCAACGGCTTTGGCGGCTATTGAGAAAAGAGTTCTTCTTATTGATATGGATCCACAAGCAAATGCAACAACAGGGTTAGGTGTTTCAAAACGTCAGAATCTTGCGACAAGCTATGACATTCTTGTTGGGCGAAAAACAATGAACGAAGTCATTCAGCCAACGATCATACCCAGTCTTTCGATTGTGCCATCATCCGTTGATCTTGTTGGCGCTGAAGTTGAGCTTGTTCATAAAGAGGGACGTCACAAAATCCTTAAAAATGCATTGCAAGAGCATCATCATAATTTTGATTTTGTCATTATTGATTGTCCTCCGTCAATGGGATTGCTGACACTTAATGCAATGGTGGCTGCTACCTCGGTTATTGTGCCGCTTCAATGTGAGTATTACGCGCTTGAAGGACTTGGTTATCTTTTAAACTCAATTCAAAAAATTCAGAAAAATTTTAATCCGATTCTTCAATTATTTGGTATTGTTTTGACAATGTTTGATCGGCGTAGTTCATTATGTAATCAAGTTGCTGAAGATGTACGTGCTCACTTGAAAAACAAAGTATTTCAAGCGGTTATTCCGCGAAATGTAAAGGTATCTGAGGCGCCTTCACATGGAAAGCCTGTTCTTGTTTATGATGTAAATTGTTTGGGATCACAGGCGTATATGTCTCTGGCAAAAGAAATTTTAGAAAAATCCAAGGTGTAAAAATTATGACAAATATGGTTGGAAAAGGTTTGGCTGCTCTTCTTGGTGATATTGCACAAACAGCAAATGAAATTGAAAATGGGCGTCTAAGTTCTGATAATATTATTCGTATTGATCAAATTGTGCCAGGGCGCCTGCAGCCTCGCCAGCAATTTGATGACGTGAAAATGAAGGATTTAACAGATTCTGTTCGCAAAAATGGTGTTTTGCAGCCAATTGTATTACGTAAACTCGATTCGAATCGTTACGAAATTATTGCGGGTGAGCGTCGTTGGCGTGCCTCGCAAGCAGCAGGTAAAGACACGATTCCAGCTGTTGTTATTGAATGTACGGATGCAGAGGCACTTGAGCTTGGTCTTATTGAAAATCTACAGCGCGATGATTTAAATCCAATGGAAGAAGCTGAGGCTTTTGTTAGGCTTGCTCATGATCATCATAAAACTCAAGAAGAAATTGCACAAGCTGTTAGTAAGAGCCGTAGCTATGTTGCGAATTTAATGCGTTTAACGGGACTTCCTGCCAAACTAAAAGAACTTGTTCGGCAAGGTTTAATTAGCCCCAGTCATGCACGTAATCTGGTGAATAACCCTGATGCTGAAGAGATTGCCAATCGGATTATTAGCGAGGGGTTAAATGTTCGTCAAACAGAGGAAATTCGGCAGAAAAAGGATCCATACCGAAATCGTGAAACCCATGACGATGATGCTTCTCATTTGGCGCAACAACTACAGGAAACATTAGGCATACGAACACGCATTGTAACTAGCCAATCGGGTGGCACATTGACATTTTATTTTAATACGTATGAACAATTAGATGAACTCATTCAAAAATTGAGTTAAATAGGGACTTTAAATTGTGAACAGATATGCTTTATTTGCGTTTGTATTATTCGCCTTTGGTTTTAATACGTCTGCATGCGCGACTAGTAATTTGGTTTCGTTGATTGAGGCACTTGATCATAAAATTCAACGTTCAATTCAACAAAAAAAACTTGTTGGCTGTGCGGTTGCTATTATTGCTGACGGAAAAATTGTTCATCTTAAACCTTATGGTGTTCGGAAAATAGGTCAGAAATTACCAATTGACTTGATGACGGCGTTTCAATTAGGATCCCTTTCTAAGCCCATGACAGCGCTTGTCACGGCCGTTTTAAAACAAAAGAGTAACCTTGATTTAGATACTCAGCTTAATGCACATTTTTCATGGCTCAATCCTCAAACCACAATTAAACATTTGTTATCACACACAACAGGTTATCCACGTGCAGGCTGGAATAACAAAATTGAAACAAATTATACGCATGAAAGACTGCTTGTTGATCTTTCCCAAGCTCAGCAATCAACGCCAGGGCAAACGTACGATTATCACAATGTCGCCTTTAGTTTAATTGAAAGAGTACTCGAACGTCTCTATGGTCATTCATTTTGTCAGTTATGTCAAAAAACTCTTTTTCAGCCTCTTTCAATGCGCACGACAACATGTGGTTATGCTGGATTCGAAGCGACAAAAAATAAGGCTTGGCCGCACCAAAAAACCAAAAAAGGCTCCTTAACGTTAAGTAAAACTCTCTCTAAATATTATCATCTCCATGTTCCATCTGCCGCAGGTGTAAATGCCAATATTACGGATATGGCACAATTTTTGATGTTTTGCTTAGAGGGAAGTGCTCCTCTTCTGTCAAAAGAGGAGCTTTCAGCGTATTACATACCGTTGATTGAAACACCCGAAACAACACGTACGTATAAATCCGTTAGCACTGATGTAAAGTCTTATTATGCTCTCGGCTGGCGTGTCCTGTTGACACCTACCAAGCGTATCGTCTTTCATGGGGGGTGGTTAAAAGGGTTTATGAATTTCATTGCCTTTTTGCCTGATCAAAAAATTGGAATTGTTATGTTAACGAATTCAGAAAGTGGTTTTACACGGAACGAATGTATTAATTTCTTAATGTCCATAAATTAGATCTTTATATAAAAATCAAGGTAAAACGAATTGCTTGTTTTGTTATCTGTTCTACGTAATTTCTACGTAGGATCTCCTCTTACGTTAATTATCCCTATACGCCCTCATTAAAAAGAATCTTATAATCGTTTTATAAAATGAAATGATGTTTATTCATTAGATACAAGCTGTATCATATTTGATGGAGTGTATGCTCATGCACATAAATGATTTTAAAGAGGCGGGGAATAGTAACGTATCTAACGTACTTTCAATAAAAACACGAAACCTTTCAAATGAAAATCTGCTCATGTATATACGGGGTGAATGGTGTTCTGCGGATGCTTCTCCTCAAATTCAAAATAAAATTAGTTATCAGTCATACGCATTGCATAATACATGTCTCGAAGCACTCAATTTTAACCCTGATTTATGTCATCGAAGCCTGCAAAAACTTTTTAATGACACGCATTTGGTGAATGCACATTCTGGCAAGCAATTGTGGGAATTGCGTTTTAAAGAAAGAAACAAACGAAGCATTAGTATTGGCTTGATTGTTGCGTATAACCTTGATCAATTTATAAATACAAACCATTCAGATCCCATTTGCACGAAGCGTGATGGGTATGTATTACCATCTGGTATTATCTATTTAGGTATTTTATCACTCGATATGACGGATGCTTATACTGAAATAGGAAATGAGCTTATTAAGCATCTGTATGAATGTTTCCCTGAAGGTTCGGCGTTGGTGCTTCAGACACGATTATTAAATCACGAAAGCATTCGTTTTTATCTTAGCCTCGGCTTTTTACCGATTTCAATGCCATTTAGTATTAACACAGAGTATGCGCAAACAGAACATGATTGGTTGACGTTCATGCGTCCACACACAACGCACGACCCTTTGCCTGCGGGATTTCCTGGGGTTGTAATGACGAGTAATGATTTATTAGAGGATATGGAAATGAGCAGAGAGGACTTTAGGGATTTTATGGGTGAAAAAATTGACACACTTCTTGCACGTATTGATCATTTTTCTGAATATCCGCCTATGCAGAAAGAAATAGCGACACAGGCATTGCGGGAAGAAGACTTATCGTCGATCGCATTAAAAGAAGATCGTTCGTATTCAAAGCCTTATACGCATGCTATGCATAATTATCGTTTGAGTCTTCTTCGTAAGGCAGATGCTTGGAAATTTGAAAGAGAGCTTGTTTGGGCCGCTGGTAACGGTGATTTATACCGTGTTTATACACTTTTGCATCAAGAGGAAATTAACCCGAATGCAACAAATGAATCAGGTGCAACAGCGCTGACACAGGCTATTTTTGGTGGCAGTTCGAATGATAGTATTATTGAATTACTTTTAACAAAAAAAGCCTCTGTTAACCTGGCGACAAAAAAGGGATTGACACCTTTGATGCTTGCTGCGTTTAGGGGATATGATACCATTGTGGCGCGCCTTCTTCAGGAAGATATTGATATTAATGCCACTGATTCGTTTGGTAATACGGCGCTTGAGCGAGCCATTCGTGGCGGACATCGCAGCTGTATTGATTTACTTTTAAAGGCTGGGGCAAAAGAAAAAATAGAA
>CANKZX010000064.1 GCA_947488275.1 Alphaproteobacteria bacterium
TTCCAATCACGGACATTATATGTTTTCTTTTTAAATTTATGACGAACAGGATCTTTTAACTTATAAGGCATTGCAGGCTTGGTTTTTCAAATTTATTGAATCAAATTTACGACACATCTTTTCAAATTGCTATTTATGCACCACAGTTGTGAAAAAGGGGCAGAAAATGATTTTTAATACCGAATGAGGACACCTTTATACGAGGTCGATGTTTATTTTTCCACACAAACGTCGTTTCTTGAAACCAACGAATATAAGTGTCCTTGCCAATTATCTGCTGAATCGGTTGCCTCATCATCGCTTCATGATGAGTATCGATCGATTGATCCTTTATATCATGCCCAAT
The DNA here is from genome assembly GCA_947488275.1 of Alphaproteobacteria bacterium. Classification (GTDB taxonomy): domain Bacteria; phylum Pseudomonadota; class Alphaproteobacteria; order Paracaedibacterales; family CAIOTO01; genus CAIOTO01. The sequence goes on from CANKZX010000064.1 coordinate 347, forward strand.
TACAGGGTTGATTACCTCTTCTGTTCGGTCGTCATCAGAGGTGTTATGAACCGTTTGAGGAGATATTTCCGTTAAAAGGCACTCTATTGCCCTCTGCGTGTATTGAGGATTATTTTCATATACATGATTAGTTGGATCAAGGATAGGCAAAACGTCCTTAAATTCTGTTCGTTGCTCATGAAAAGCCGTTATCTGTGTGTTACATTCTGAAGGCACTGATACGTTTTCTAAGGGGATACCAACCTGAATCTCATCAAAGAAGGACTCATATAAATCACGGTAATGAGTTCGAATCCGATCACGTACAAAAAGAGACGGCACATAAAGAATCGTTCGTTTTTTTCCTGTCTTATCCGTTGTGAAGGCGATATATGTTTTTAAGAACCAACTTGTATATGACGCCTCATCCACTTTTGTTTGCAGGTGTTGGCGAAGTTTACGTGCATCGACACCTTCATTTGGTGTGGCGGATACTGTTGAGCGGTCTGACGATGATAGGTTTTGTTTATAGGAAACCACACGATCTCCTGTTGAATACGCCCCTTCAATAAGGCGTTGCAACGTTGAAAATTTAAGTACCCAGTCTAAATTGGCTTTAAATGTACTAACTTCACCCATTAGAAATTTACTGGAAGCAATCGTGAGACACAATTGTTCCCATGTATGCATATCTTTTTTAAAAAATTGATCAAAAGCAGCATAAAGATACGTAGCGCGTTGCGGTGTTAAGGCAATCTTATTTTCCGTTTGTTCGATGATGGTATTCCAGAGTCGAATCATTTCATGTGAAATTAATATTTTATCTCTCTCTGTCTGTGTGTGTGTTGTATTGTTGCTTTGTGTTTCATTTACAAAGTTTTCGGTCGGTACCTCAGAAGAAGAGATTATTTTGAATGTAGGTTTTGATAAATATATATTATTAGCGGGGATGTTCAAATGAACAGGGGGGGTGCTCATTTGAACAGGGGTATTTTTACCCAAAAATGACGGTTTTTTAGGCGAATAAGAGACATTGATACGTGAAAAAGAAGCTGTTTTTTCGTCTTTATCCCCTGCCCTTTGTGAAAAGGTGTGTGCTATTGAAGACGTAGACAGTGTTGCGGGGGACTTCTTGGGAGAACCAGGGCGTGTAAAAAGAGTGTGTTGAAGGTCTCCTACCAATGATTCAAGGATGTCATAGTTAATCGTGTACGATTTAACTTGATCTCCACCCGCATAGTGTCGTTGGTGATCAAAGTGATGAGATTTGATAACACCAAGGGCTTCAAGTTCCGCAAACGCCCGTCTGATCGTTGACAGGGATAAAAATTGGATCTGTTTGTGCCATTGGTTATAACTGTTACGAATCCACTGAAAGCCATCAAACAACGTTCCATAGTTTTCATTTTCTTTGGAAAGCCAATAATGGAGTTGATGGAGAACAAGGGTTGCCGATTTACCGAATCGACGCGTAACAACAGGACACAACACACGTGTTGTTCCTGTTGTGAGTATGTGTGGTGCACGCGGCATGTCAAAACTCCGATTGTTTTGCACACCAAACATATGTTGATACAGATAAAATACAGGATTAAGTGTTCATTGTTTGCCGATATCTGTCAATCATTTTGTTTGGTGGGGGCTCATTCTTAAATTTTAACGTGAATAATGGTGTTAAAGCGGGGATCACAAATGGTTGTGATGGCACGATAACAACAGGCGTGTTTCATTCGTTGAAAGAATCCACTTAACCACAAAGGTAAACTATGACGCTGTTCACGCGACTGATTTTGAAGCGTATGGGTAATAAATTGTTTATGGAGATGTGTAATGGGTGATGAGGAATGTAAACGTTCTCCCCTCCCCTGTATGGGATTATATGTGTATGGCATAGCAAAACTCCTTTGCGGTTTGTGCATACCAAACTTGACAATCGTAGAGAAAATAAGTAAAATTACATCGAACTAGTTACGTATCTCTTAGGTTATCTAAGTTTGGTTTGGTGACTAAAAAGGCATCTGTTGGCGCAGGTGTCTTTTTTTATTATGTGTATCTAAATTTACTCAATTTAATACATTCGAATTTCTTCCTACTTTTATATTAAACATAAAAAAAACAGTGATGCAACTATTTTTTTAAAAAATGTCTTTTTTAATTTCTAAGATATCTATGATTTATGGTTCTAATTAAGGAGATATTAAAAGAATGATATAAAAATCTTGTGTGGTTTCTGTTGTCTGTGTGGGTTTTTAATCTCATTTAGATTTAAAATCAGATATGATACATAAATCTAATTTGATTTTTTGTCATTTTATGATATTGTCTGTTTGTATATATTAAAAAATAGTGAGATTATGTATGTTTGAGTCAAAAAAATTAGGTGTAACTCAAAAAATTATGTCAGATTTGACAGGCGTTCCAACGCCTACAATAAATAAAATTGTAGCGGCTGGATCGTATACACCAATTGATGCAAATGTAAGAAGAAATATTAGGTATACGGTAGAAGATACACGGAATATCATAAAGAAAACATTGTACAAATTAAGACCTGATCTACCAAAAATTATAACGTTTTATAATTTTAAAGGTGGTGTCGGCAAAACAACCTTATGTTATCAGGTTTCAAGCCATTTAGCATTAATGGGTTTTAATGTTCTTGTTATTGATGCCGATCCACAAGGTCATTTATCAACATCGTTGGGATATGATACGGAAACAGAGTTTTTGACATTGTATGACTCAATTATTGGGAACGTCCCTATTACAGATACAATCAGAAATGTATATGCTGGGCTTGATTGTATACCATCAAACATAGGGTTGAGTCGTTTAGAGCCTTCTTTAAGTGATAAATCGCACTCTCAAAATTTTATATCAGCGTGTTTAAATCCTGTTTTAAGTAAATATGATTTTATTATTTTTGATACGAACCCGACAATTAGTCATATAAATAGAAACATAATAATGGCTTCTGATTTATTAAGTGTTGTTGTTGAGACACAAGCATATGCCTTAAATGGATTGAAGTTATTATTGGGTGATTTAAAAAGCTTTTGTTCTGAAACGAATATATCATTGCCTAAAATTACAATCATTCCGAATAAATATGAAGAGAGAACGGCCTCATCAGGTGAAGCTATGGCTGTATTGCGAGATCATTATAGTGATTATGTAATTCCTAATTTTGCTGTGAGAAGAAGTGAAGAGCTTCATACATCTTGTAAAACGGCAATTCCCCTCGCCTTCTTTTGCCGAACAAATTCGATTGCCTTAGAAGATATGAAAGAAGTAATAAAGTATCTTTTAACAGGTAAAGAATCATAAACGGAATTTAAATTCCGCGGCGGCGGATTCTGATAAAGGAGATCTTTGGTGAAAGTAAAATACAGAGAAATATCTGAAGAAATGCGTAAAATCGCAGTTCCAAATAGTATAGATTCTGAACAAAAGAAGCAGCGTAGTAGTGTTAACACGTCAATTGATGTAATTGAACATTATAATGTTGATGTGGATAAACTCATCCCCTATAACAAACAAGCACGTAAGCATTTTAGTGAAGAAGAAATTGAAGGTCTTGCGCAATCAATTAAAGAACATGGTATACGCCAGCCTTTATCCATCATTCAATCAAAAATAGATCCTACTCTTTATGAAGTAGTGAGTGGTGAAAGACGTCTTCGTGCCTCCAAGATTTTAGGACTTAAAAAGGTTCCCTGTATTATTTTGGCGGATCACCTTGTTGCGGAGGAAATAGCCCTTATTGAAAATATTCAAAGGCAAAATTTACATCCTATTGAAATGGGTGATGCGTTTGCTAAAATATTAAGGGATAGAAGAGATCTAAATCAGCAAGAATTAGCTAAGAAATTGGGAATATCAAATAAAGTTATATCAGAGTGTGTTCGTTTTTCCCATTTGCCTGATGATGTGAAACTTTATTTAATTGAAAAAAATGTTACAGGTCGAGACTTATTAAGAAAATTGTCTAAAATGGAAAATCCAAAAGATTTTATCAATCAATTTGAAGAAAGTGCTTTGACAGAAATAAAAAAAACGTCCATTTTAAGAATTTCGCTTGTTGAAGGGCATTTTAAACCTCAGCTGTCGGCTGTGAATGATTTATCTGCTGATCAGAAAGTAAAACTAAAGCATTTACTTTTGTCTATTTGTGAAAAAATATAATAAAATTTTATATAACTATGTCTGTGTGTGCTATTTTTGCATTCCCCCCCCCTCCCCCCCCCTTCCCTCTTCCTGGTTTTC
>CANKZX010000065.1 GCA_947488275.1 Alphaproteobacteria bacterium
AATGAGGAAAGAGAATCGTACGATGACCGCCTCAAATGGATTCGCATAGAGACCAATACGTTAAAAAATTATGAACAAAAAGGAATGGAAAAAGGGATAGCGAAAGGGATAGCAGAGGGTATTGAAAAAGGCATAGCGGAGGGGCTAGCGCAAGGAAGAGCTGAACTTGCATTAAAAATGCTCGCTAAAAACAAAGATGAGGCTGAAATTTTAGAATTGACAGAACTCACACCAGATGAATTAGATAAGATAAAAAAGCAGTTACAAAAATAAATTTAGCACTAAGACCGTTTAATAAACAGTGTCATCGCGTATCAGAAAATAAAAAAAGCATAAATTATTTATGATCTTCGTGACAGCAACTACCGCCTTTTTCCTTATTCTCCGCTCGAAATATAACGGTAACTTTGCCTGCCTTTTCAAAAATCAATTCAATTTCCATTGTATCAACCATCGTTGCATCGGGTTTTAACGTCATCAACATCAAATGCTTACCACCTTTTTTTAAGGAAACAGGATGTGGCTTTGCCTCAAACCAACAGGTAAGAAACGAACAATTACTATGGGTTCCTGGGATAACAAGGGATCCAATTTCAACCATTCTTTTTGCTTTTGTTGCGGGAATCGCAATATGATCATGAATTTCAACATGATCAGCAAAAGCACAATTTGCCCCTATCAATTTATCAGAATCATCTGCCGTTTGTGTAATCGTAAGATAAGCAGAACCATTTTTAGCCCCTTTCAAGGCACGAAAAGTCATTCCTGATAATTCAAGCGTACCATGTATTTTTGCATCCGCATAAACGGTTGTGAAAATCAGCACGAATGCAAAAATAATATTTTTCATAAAATTTATGTCTCTTTATAATAACATGCTGTCATTATACAATCGGCAAACATTTTTGCAAGGATTGTCCTGAAATGGGATCAAGCACCATATCATACGCGAGCATCATCACCCCCGCGTCTCTCGCCATCAAAGATGCAGCTGCATACTGTGGATCTAAATCTCCAGCAATTGAAAAGGACTGACAATCTGAACGCTGAACAAGATACAAAACACACGCCTTTGTATGATCATCGATAATGGATGAAAGTTCCCGCATATGTTTCGCACCACGCTCTGTCGGGCAATCAGGAAAGCAGGCAACACCATCCCGATTCATGTGGACACTTTTAACCTCCAGATACAATCGTTGTTCCGCGTTTTCCAATAAAAAGTCAACACGTGAATTTTTACCGTATTTAACTTCACGCCGAATCGATAAGTATTCCGCGCATTCAGGTATAAGACCTTGCCGCAAAAAATGTTCAACCAACCGATTCGCATCGTGTGTATTCACCCCAACCCACGTTTGACCATCCTGAAACCATTCTAATGTATAACGCAATTTTCGCGTTCCACCAAGCCCATGATCTGTCAATAAAACAGGTGGGGACAAAGGCATACCCAGCAATTTACCCGAATTAGGGCAATGCGCTGTTACAATGTCACCTGACTCTAATTGAACATCTGCTAAAAAGCGTTTGTATCGTTTTATAAGCATTCCTGTGATCATTATAATTTTCCTTACATTTTTCATAAAATTAATTATATAATTAAGTTACTCATGTTTTATGCACGCATTCTAACACGATTAAAGGCATCACCAATGGCAGATATTCGATTACCCAAGCATTCCGTTGTAAAAACAGGTCAACATTTTGATATAAAACCCGCTGATAAAAACAACACCCGAACGTTTCAAATATATCGATACGACCCAGAGACAAAAGAAAATCCACGTTACGATACTTTTTCGATCGATATAAAACAGTGTGGTCCAATGGTGCTTGATGCACTCCTTTACATTAAAAACAATGTTGATACAAAACTCGCCTTTCGCAGGTCGTGCCGTGAAGGCATTTGTGGAAGCTGTGCGATGAATATAGACGGCACAAACACACTTGCATGTACAAAACCAATCGCTGATATAAAGGGTGTAATTCACATCACTCCCCTACCCCACATGCCTGTTATAAAGGATCTTATTCCTGATTTAACACTTGCTTATAAACAATACACCAGTATTAAACCGTGGATGCAATCAAATAAAGCACCATCCATGAAGAATGGCGAAATACGAGAACGACTCCAAACACCAGAGGAACGTGAAAAACTTGATGGCTTATGGGAATGCATTTTATGTTTTAGTTGTTCAACCAGTTGCCCCAGTTATTGGTGGAATCAAGATCAATATTTAGGCCCTGCAACACTTTTACAAAGTTATCGATGGGTTGCTGATACACGCGATGATGCAAAAGCTGAACGCCTTGATAATCTAGATGATAGCTTTAAACTCTATCGATGTCACACCATTATGAATTGCACCAAAACATGTCCAAAAGGACTCAATCCAGCCAAGGCAATTGGTACGCTCAAACAAGAAATTAACAATCTTTAACGTGACATGTAAGACACATCAAAAGGGGTAAAAAAGTAAAAACCTTTAACTAAATATTAACTTTGAAGGTGTACAAATAACTTAAGAGTCCAAATTTATGATGTGGTTATTTTATGAAAAATATTACTTTATTTTTAAGAATGTCAGCGTTAAGTGCGGTTAGTTTTACCTATATTCATGCATCTACAGATACATCAGCTACGGCATCTAGTTCGTCAACACAACCCGTGTCTGCACCCATACTATTACAAACAACGTCAGCCACAAATGCGACACAGGCAGCAACACCAACGCCAGTAAGCGTAGTTGCAACGCAAACAACGCCGACCAGCAACGGCACTGATATTGCTTCATCTTCAACAAGCACATCATCAACAGCTTCGTCTACAACTTCAATGCTTATCCCAACAGCGACACCAGCACCAACACCAACACCAACGATCGTGCCGACAGCAGCACCAACAACGCCAAGCTTAATCCCAACAGCGACACCATCACCAACGATCATGCCGACAGCAGCGCCAACGGTGGCACAACCTACAACCAATTCCATTTCTGGCATGATGCAAGCCTTTGCACCAGCAGGCAGCCCAATTGCAGGACTCGTACAAACAGCAGCACCAAGTATCATACCAGCAGGTATTATACCAACAACCACATCAGCAGCTGTACCAGTTGCATCGACACCGGCTGCAGCAGTTATACCAACAACTACACCAACTATTTCAACACCAGCAATCCTTCAATCAACAACACCCAATATATCAGCTGGATCAGCAGATACAGCTAAAATTATTGCTGCGCTACAAGCTGACAACACATCTAATAAAAATGAAATTATCCAATTACGTCAAGAAATATTAAAATCAAAAGCATCTGAGAAATACTTTAATGGCGGCGTAAATGGTTCCATTGGAAGCGACAACCGATTCAGCAGCAACCAAGGCACTAATGGCGATAATCGTTTTGGTAATAGTCAAAGCAATAATAGCGACAATCGTTTTGGTAACAGTCAAGGCAATAATAGCAACAATCGTTTTGGTAACAGTCAAAGCAATAATAGCGACAATCGTTTTGGCAACAGTCAAGGCAATAATGGTTATAATATTCAACAATCACCTAAAAAGAAGAAATCCAAAGGTCTATTTGACAGCATGGGCGGCATGATGGGCGGTGGTATGTATGGAAACAGCATGTACGGTGGTGGTATGTACGGAAACAACATGTACGGTAGTGGCATGTATGGAAACAGCATGTACGGCAGCGGTATGTACGGAAATAGCCCGATGATGGGTGGCATGATGGGACGCCCACCAATGATGGGTGGCGGTATGTATGGCAGCAGCCCGATGATGGGCGGTGGCATGTATGGATCAAACCCAATGATGGGTGGCGGTATGATGGGACGTCCACCAATGATGGGTGGCGGTATGTATGGATCAAACCCAATGATGGGCGGTGGCATGTATGGCAGCAGCCCGATGATGGGCGGTGGCATGTATGGATCAAAC
>CANKZX010000066.1 GCA_947488275.1 Alphaproteobacteria bacterium
TACTGCAACATGAATTATGTATTTTTGCGCATAACTTTGAAAATGGTTCAATTTATAAAGGGTCATTTTATATTATCCATACAATCCCATATAAATAGTATATGTTTAAGATGTTAATATTTGGTTAAAAAGACGCTTGTTATGCAAAACACGTGATGATGTCAGAGCTTATTTTTTTAGCAAAATTATTCTAAACGCGTATATAATGACCTATAGAAATTAATTTTAGGAAAATTATAGATCATGCACATATCTTTTGAGAATCGTAGCGTCGTAACGCTTGAAGAAAAAGGCATTCTGGTTTTAGGGGCATTTGAAGACGCTGCTTTATTCGCACGCACGCGTGATATTAATGACAAAACACAGGCACAAATTGAACGTGCCATTGTTGCCAGTACGTTTAAGGGGAAAAAGGATGACGTTCTTTCAATTTCAGCACCACATGGGCTTGAATATGCACAGATTATTCTCGTTGGTGTTGGTAAAGCTTCTGAAGCGACCTTAATTGGTATGGAAGAACTCGGCGCAAAGGTTTTTGCTGCCGTTTCACGAAGCACGCATGATACATTAACGCTTGATTTGCCAGAATTTCCCCTTGCGGCAGAAGGGTTGGCTCGTTTTATTAGTGGTATCGAACTTCGGGCATGGGCATTTAATAAATACAAAACAAAAAATGCTGATAAGCCAAAAGGTCCTTCAAAGGTGCGCGTTCTTGTCGATGAAAAGGATGCATCTGAGGCGGTCTTTAAACGTTTGCACGCAGTGAATGAAGGTAACTTTTTAACGCGTCATGTGGTAAGTGAGCCGCCAAATGTATTGTACCCTGAATCAATGGCTGCGATTGCGCATGAGTTAACGCCACTTGGTTTAACAGTTGAGGTTCTTGGTGAATCAACAATGAAAGAACTTGGTATGAATGCCCTGCTTGGCGTTGGTCAGGGTAGTATTCGGGAATCCCAATTAATTATTATTCAATGGAATGGTGGTAAAAAAGGCGAAGCACCGCTGGCTGTGGTTGGTAAAGGGGTAACGTTTGATTCAGGTGGTATTTCAATTAAACCATCCACCAATATGGAAGATATGAAATATGATATGGGTGGATCAGGGGTTGTTATTGGTCTGATGAAAGCATTGGCTTTGCGTGGTGCAAAGGCAAACGTTGTTGGTGTCATGGGAATGGTTGAAAATATGCCATCAGGTTCAGCACAGCGACCAGCCGATATTGTGACGTCAATGTCAGGTCAAACAATTGAAGTGATTAATACGGATGCTGAAGGGCGTTTGGTTTTGGCGGATGCGCTTTGGTATACGCAAGATCGTTTCAAACCAACAGCGATTGTTGATTTGGCAACATTAACGGGGGCAATTACGGTTGCTATTGGTTATGAATATGCGGGACTCTTTTCAAATAATGATGCTCTATCACAGAATTTGATCGAGGCTGGCGCCGCTGTTGGGGAGCCCTTATGGCGTTTTCCTCTTGGTAAAGCGTATGATCGCGATATTGATTCAGATGTGGCTGATATGAAAAATGTTGGTTCAGGGCGTGGTGCAGGCAGCATTACAGCGGCGCAATTTTTGCAACGCTTTGTGAATAATGTGCCATGGGCGCACCTTGATATTGCTGGAATGGCATGGGATAAAAAAGAGAAACCCTTAACAGGGAAGGGCGCAACAGGATATGGGGTACGCCTCCTTGATGCCTTTATTGAAAAGCATTACGAAATGTAAGAGAATTACATAACGTGCCTGCTTTATTTAGGTGGGCACGTTGTATCTTCTTGTGATACGCTTATGCATGCTTTTTTAGTTTCTTGTAAATGGAATTCTATCAATGGATAGTGAACGATTTAACCAGTTATCAATGATCTTGACTGAAAATTTAGGACCTGACCTCATTCAAATCGTTTATGAATTGGATGAGATAACACTGCATGTTTATCCAGGCTCTATTGTACGAACGCTCACGATTTTAAGTAATCATCGTACATGTAATTTCAAACAGTTGATTGATATTACGGCTGTTGATTATCCATCACGTCTTAAACGATTTGAGGTTGTGTATCATTTACTCAGTTTATCTGAAAATATACGTCTTCGGGTAAAAGTAGCTGTTCAGGAAGGGGCATCTGTACCTACATGTACCCATGTTTATGCGTGTGCCAATTGGTATGAACGTGAAATTTGGGATTTATTTGGTATTACCTTTGCTGATCATAATGATTTACGCCGTATTCTGACGGATTATAATTTTTCAGGTCATCCGTTGCGAAAAGATTTCCCGTTGTCAGGCTACACGCAAGTTCGTTATTGCGATAAAGAGGCGCGCGTGATCTATGAGCCTATTCATTTGCAACAAGAATATCGAACCTTTGATTTCTTAAGTCCATGGGAGGGTATGGTGACAGGTAAAGACGTGCGTTCAATTGAGAGCAAAGATTAAAAAGGAAGTCGTATGACACGGGAGCAAACCTACACACTTAATTTCGGTCCACAGCATCCAGCTGCGCATGGTGTGCTTCGTCTTGTGATGGAACTGGAAGGCGAGGTTGTGCAACGTGCCGATCCACATATTGGCTTTTTGCACAGGGGTACAGAAAAACTTATTGAAAATAAAACATATTTACAAGCCATTCCTTATTTTGATCGCCTTGATTACGTATCGCCGATGAATCAGGAGCATGCCTTTGTATTAGGTATTGAAAAACTGCTCAAACAATCCGTTCCGATTCGTGCGCAATATATTCGGGTTTTATTTTCTGAATTGACACGTATAGCGAATCATTTGCTTAATATTTCAACATTTGCCTTGGACGTGGGGGCAATGACGCCTTTTTTATGGGCGTTTGAAGAACGTGAAATCTTAATGGGATTTTATGAACAGGTTTGCGGTGCGCGTCTTCATGCTGCCTATATACGACCAGGTGGCGTTCATCAAGATTTGCCTGATGGGCTGCTTTCCGATATTGATGCGTTTATTACGCGATTCCCAAAGGTTATCGACGATATTGAAACAATGCTGACGGATAATCGTATTTTTAAACAACGCACGGTTGATATTGGTATCATTTCACCAGAGGATGCGTTGAATTGGGGCTTGTCAGGTCCGATGTTGCGTGCGAGTTCCGTGCCTTGGGATTTGCGGAAATCACAACCTTATGAAATATATGATCAGCTTGATTTTGATGTGCCTGTTGGTCGTAATGGTGATTGTTATGATCGTTATTTGGTGCGTGTTGAAGAAATGCGGCAAAGTTTACGGTTGATTCGTCAATGCCTGACACGGATACCAAAAGGTGATGTTCTTGCTGATAATGTAAAAGTTGTGCCGCCTAAGCGTGATTTGATGAAACATTCAATGGAAGCATTGATTCATCATTTTAAATTATATACGGAAGGGTTTCATGTGCCCGCTGGTGAGGTTTATACGGCCGTTGAGGCTCCAAAAGGTGAATTTGGAGTATATCTTGTGGCAGATGGCAGCAATAAACCCTATCGTTGTAAAATTCGAACGCCTGGTTTTGCCTTTCTGCAAGCAACGGATTTTTTGGCAAAAGGACATATGCTGGCCGATGTGGTGGCAATTATTGGATCAATGGATATTGTTTTTGGTGAGATTGATCGTTAATATGCTGAAAAGATTCCTCCCATTCGGCATAAATCTGATATAGTGACTGTATCAAATCCACAATGCTATACATGCGATCATTTATGACACTCAAAGCCAGCCCGTTTCTTGACCCTAAATCCGATCTTGTATTTAAAAAGATTTTTGGGGAACATAAGAATCTTGTTAAAAGTCTATTGAACAGCTTATTGCCGCTCGCCGATGATGCCTTAATTGAAACCGTTGAATATTTAACACCAGAACAGGCGCCGACTATTCCAGTGATGCGTCGAACGATTGT
>CANKZX010000067.1 GCA_947488275.1 Alphaproteobacteria bacterium
ATATCATAAATTGGTTTTTCAGGATAGAGCGCTGCACATTGCCCACCCGCACAATCAAGGGCGTCAAACACATGGCATTTTAATTTCAACATGCCGCACTCAAAAATAGCAAAAAGCCCTACTGGTCCTGCACCAATAACAACAACATCTGTCTCATGAATCATAACTCATCCCATTTACCTGATAACATATTTGCATTATTAAAAATAATACTATAACAGTTTTTAACCCATGCGCATAGAGGATGGGTTGTGCAAAACGATAAAAAAATAGAAGAAGATTTGATTTACAAAAAAGATACGTAAAAAACGCCATAATAAAAATGGCGTCCCCAACGGGAGTCGAACCCGTGCCGTCGCCTTGAAAGGGCGGTGTCCTAGGCCTCTAGACGATGGGGACTTAATGAGAGGAATATACATGAGAATCAGAAAACTGTCAACAAAAAAAAGACACCACATCTCATAATAAAAATTCCAGAAACAAGACACATAAAAAATAACACAATTCCAATAGACATAATTTTCAAACATGTGTTATAAATAAAATCTTAAACTTAACATATTGATACTTTTTTATGAAAATAATTCATATTTTATTTTCTATGTTTCTTTTTTGCTTATCATCAAAGAATATGAATGCAAGTACTCACCTATTTGATCACGACATTAAACAAGCGAAAAATAGAATTGTTAAGCAAAATGAATATGCGATAAGCACGCATAGTTACCCAACGCTTACCACCGCACTTGAACACGAAAATAGTATAATTTGGATGATTAGCAACCAAACCCACATTCCTGTTTACTTATTCCATTTTAGAGATGATATTTCCATAGGTACAATACCAACTCTATTCAATCATATCATTACCTTTGATATCAATGCCCCAGATACAATACATACTCTTGTTTTCAAGACGAGACGAAGAGAAGATGCTTTTAGCGATGAAGATGAAGAAACTCTCATGGAAAAAAATCTAACAGAAAAACTACATCGTTGTGAAGAGATGCTTTCTGAACTTAAAAGCTTAGCCTCCCAAATTACATACGTATTACATCATACACGACACGATCGATACCTTGCAATTGATCAAAAAAACAAAAAATGCTTAATTTATCAACCCAATCTTTTTGAATAAATACCGCTCTTTCATCCAATTGCTTTCTCACGTTTTCTTTCGGTTATTAAGCCAATAAGCATCAGCTATTGCTATAAGAGAGGCTCGTATTACCCGCATACGCCACCCATGATACAAGCAAGAAAGCTGTTTTGTTTGATAAAGCGTCTCAACATAATTCAGAACTGAAATATTTTTTCCACATTTCAATCGTTCAGCGTGAAGTCTCGCACGCAATGTTAACAACGGAAATGTAATCGATGTCTGTATCATTGCAATTGACATTCCGAGTATACCTGCCTTCATAAGCGTGAACACCTCATTTTCCGCAAAGAGTATTTTCTTCAGAACATGATTAAGTGTCAAAAAAGCAGACAAATGAATAGATGTTGACTGAAACGTCAACGTTCCACCTGTAAAAAGCCATTCTCGGCTTCTCAAAAGTTCTGACCAATTAATTTTCCCGTGCGTGTAAAAAGGAATTGCATTGTTATTCATGAAACACACTTTTAAACGTTCAAGCTGATTAATATAAAAAACATCCGTTAAAGCAATCGATGCGACAGCTGCTGCGTTAGGTAGAATCGGGTATTTTTCAACACGTTCGGGAAATAAATCATTCATCTGATCGGTAACATAGGCATAAATCGGATATACAGAACCTGCTTTAAGCCACGACTGCACTGCGTGCACCTTAAAAATATTTGAAAAGCGTGGCATGTCGCTTTTACTTATACCCGTTAATATGTCTGCATATGAATTTCCTGTAATTTGCCGCGCAAGTGTCACAACGTCAAATGGCAATGTGATCAACGGACGCACAAGCCCGTTTTTAATATTCTCACTAAACGCTTTATAGATAGCTGATGATCGAAACGCCGTTGATTTGTCATTATCGTCAACACACATAGCAGGGAATATTCCCATTACACAAAGACAGAAAATAATTTTTTGAAACAAAACTCGCGCCTTTCACGTCATATTCATACAGATTTATAGTATGAAATACGAGAATGATAAAAGTCACTTTATTTTTCTATGCAAAAAAGAAAAAGAGATCTGAATTAAAAAAGCAAAGAACATCTTGAAAATTAAAAAACCGCTGTGTAGGCTTAAAGCAAGGGTAAAACACAACTTAAGATACGACCTTCTCATGAAATTAAACCACATCGGTCTTGCTATTATTGTCGCCATTCTTTGGGGGTTTAATTTTGTTGTAATGAAATCTGGTCTTCATGAAATACCACAATTTCTCTTCAGCGGTCTACGTTTTTTACTGACGTCCGTTCCTTTAATCTTCTTTATTCCAAAACCAAAAACATCCTGGTCTGTTATTATTGGCATTGGTGTTTGTCAAGGTTTTTTGTCATTTGCTTTGCTATTTAAAGGTCTAAATTTAGGGGTGCCAGCAGGTCTTTCATCATTACTTCTACAAGGCCAGGTTCTTTTTTCAATCGGTCTTTCATTTTTTATGCTCAACATCAAACCAACAAAACAACAATTAATTGGCGTTATCGTTGCATCGATCGGACTCATTCTTGTCGCAGCAAGCCTGCATTATGAAGTCGTTACTTACTATGGCATTCTATTTGTTATGGCAGGCGCTTTTTTTTGGGCTGTTTCAAATATTCTTCTTAAATATGCAGGCCCTGTTGATAGCTTTGCACTTGTCATTTGGTCATGCCTATTCTCGGCAATTGTTAATTTAGCCTTCTCAGCAAGCCTCGAAGGAATTGATTTAATTGTTTACTCATGTCAAAATATCACATGGAAAGGACTATCAGCACTTGCTTATATCGTCGTGATGGCAACGTGGATTGGCGCAACATTACAGACAAAACTGATTTGCCGTTATTCTCCAACAATTGTTGCACCATTTTCACTTCTCATCCCTCTTGTTGGCATGTTCTCTGGTTATATCATTTTAGATGAATACTTGAGCATGCAAACAATAGCAGCAGCGTGTGTGGTATTTTTAGGACTTGCCATCAATCAATGGTCTTCGCGTCAAAAAACAAGTGAACACCCTTACACAAAAGAAACCCTTTCTAAGGTTGCGTGATATGAATTTTGAGTCACCTCATTTATCAATTGTTATGATGTATACAACCGTTGATACAATAGAAGCCGCTGAATTATTAGCAAAAAAACTCGTTGAATCGAAATTAGTAAGTTGTATTAATATTATGGCTCCACATGAATCCTTTTATATGGAAAATGAGGCACTTGTACAAATACGTGAAATTGGATTACTGATTAAAATTCCAGAAGAACGTTATTCATTTGCCTATGAAGCTATTAAAAGCTGGCATCCTTATACAATACCTGCATTACTGAGTTGGCCTGCGGAATCAAATAAAGCTTATTCGATTTGGGCAAATCAGCAAACAATCTGCTATCGCTGAGATTATTTAATCAAATGTCTAATTTATCGAGCTATGGCCGAAAGTTGTGTTTAGGATCAAGCGGCGACTCTTTGTTTTATGTCGTTCTGGGCAATTCCATTAACAAAATTGACTCCCGTTATCACTTCTGCAACACGATGGGCTCCTTTTAATTTGATCCACCGTTTCTGTGCC
>CANKZX010000068.1 GCA_947488275.1 Alphaproteobacteria bacterium
TTGCACTGCCAAATTTTTGTTCATAAATTTTTGATGAACGTTCAAAGTTAGCCTTTGCTAATGATAACTGTGCCTCAGCATTTTGTAGTTCTGCCTTTGCATCTGAATTTTCAAATTTAATAATTTCCTGATCTTTTGTAACGATACCACCTTCGTTAAATAAAATTTCTTTTATTCGACCATTTGTTTCCGCCTTAATAACTACGGATTCACTTGCTTTCGTGCGACCAACGGCCGTAATACGTTTTGTCATTGTGCCAAGTTTAACGGGTTGCGCCTCCACATTGACAACGCGTCCTTGTCGCATCTGTGAATTATCGGTATCGTTAATACGATCACAAATGGCTTTAACTGTACCGCCCGCGACCTTAAATAAAAGGGATATCACTAATAAAAAAATAATAAACCCAATACCAAAAAAGGCAAATTGTTTGGGGGAGATTTTTTTAATTCGTGCCGATAGCATCGTGAAAAATGAGTCATCATTATCCAATTTAAACATAAAAAATCCTTTTTTATTTTTATCGTATTGACACCTTAAACACCCTTGCCACGCCTGTTGATAATGTCTATCACTACATTCGTGTCATTGCTGTCAATCAGTCTGCCATACTTTACCTGAGACAAAGTAAATTCTTGTACATGGTAGCATGTTTCCAGCCCCCTATAAAAGGAAATATAGTATTTTATTTTGAAATATCAATGTTTTGATTCATAGTGGGTGTAATATCATTTTTTTTGAATTATGGCGTGTGTCAAAAATTGATCGTTTACGTATTTATGTGTGGGCATGCGCTGTTAATGATTACGTGTCTGCGCATATATTGTCGCATCGACAGACGTTGATTCCTTATTGGTCGTTTTTCTTTGGTTTAGGAATTTCTTTTTATTTTTCCTTACCGTTTGAACCGTTGTGGTCTATATCTGTGGGTATATGCCTAACTGTGTTCAGTTTTTTTTGGATAACTAGGCGTTATTTTCATGCGCACGCCTTTGCTTATGTCATTGTGCATGTTCTTCTGGCTGTGTTGCTTGGTTTTTCTTTGGCAAATAGTCGAACGGCTTTTTTAAATACGGGCTTCATTACAAAGCCTTATAAAGATCATACATTTACAGCTACCGTTATGAACGTGGAGCACACAAAAGGTGTGCATAATCGCTATACATTAGGAAATATCAACGGTATGCCCGTAGGGGAAGCGGTTTCATGTGTGCGTCTTAAAGGGTCAGCCGATCTGTATCTTGAACCTGGTTGGCGGGTTTCGTGTGTGGCAACATTGCTGCCGATAACAGGTTCTGTTAGTCCTGTTGCGTATGATTTTAAACGGGCAAGTTATTTTGCAGGGATTGGGGCAAATGGACGTCTGAAAAGCTGTCACGTATTGGAAAAGCCAACAACCAGTATGGCGCGTTTACGTTTTTCAATAACGACGTATTTTAGAGATCATTTAACAGCGCCCTACGGAGACATTGCCGCAGCCCTTGTAACAGGTGATCGATCAGGTATTCCCAAGGAACTTCGTCAGCAGTTTACAGACGCAGGTCTTGCCCATGTGTTAGCGATATCAGGACTGCATTTAGGATTGGTAGCAGGTATTATCTTTTTTGCCATACGGCATCTTTTGATTTTCGGGCATTTCTTTATGGAACGCATTCCTATTCGTGAATGTGCGGCTGTTATTACGATTATTGCAATGGTATTTTATTTGGTTTTATCGGGATTTGGCTATCCAGCCATTCGATCATTTGCGATGACATCTCTTGTTATGGTTGGTCTTGTTATTAATCGAAATCCGATTTCTATGCGATCGGTTGCCCTGGCGGCTGCCGTTATTTTAATTGTGTACCCTGAAAGTTTATTATCGGCGAGTTTTCAGCTGTCTTTTGCCGCCGTCATCGCCCTGATTGCAGCCTATGATGTGTGCGCGCAACCATTAATGGATTGGTCACGGAAAAAGCCTGATGCTACGGATGCTGTCTCTATTCATGCTTGGGCGTATTGGTACCGTCGACCTATTGGTTATTTTTGTGCCATCATTTTGACAACAGTTGTTGCAACACTTGCGACGACACCGATTAGTATGGCTATTTTTAATCGTTTAACGATGCAGGCGATTTTGGGAAATCTTATCGCGATTCCTTTGACAGGCTTTGTGATTATGCCCATGGCTGTGTTAACCACTGTGTCATTTATATGGGGTGGGTCGGCGTTAGCGTTTAAGGGATTTGAATATGGTATTCGCGCATTGGTTGAAACAGCGCGTTACGTTGCTTCATTGCCTGGGGCAGGCATTATGGTGCCAACGCCAACGGATTGGTTTTATGTGTTTTTTGTGATTGGTGGATTGATGCTATGCCTTGGACCATGGCGTCGGTTACGCATGGTGGGGTGTATAGCAGCCTGTTTTTCAGGTGTGTTTTTTATTGATCCACCTTTGCCGATTGGTTATTTTGCGGGTGACCGCAGCGTATTTGCCTTTTACGATAAACCGACGTTGTATGTTTCTAGTTTAAAACGTGGGCAATTTCATATTGATCAATGGCGGCAGCATTTAGGGGTTTATCCTGAAAATGTTCATTTAATGGCGGCGCAAGATGTAGTTTGGCATGGGTATCATGTTATTGCGGATCCTTTTAAAAATGTTATTGATGGAATTTATGCGTCAAAAGAGAGTGCAACACAGCGGTTGAAAAAACGGTATATGCGATCCCTTAAAGAAAAAGCGCCTGTGCTAACAAATGGGTATTGGCGAAGGGGAGCATTAGTGCATGCTGAGGCGCTTATGCAAAAAGGATCTGCCTTTGTTTATGAAGATGGATCCCTTAAATTTACGTCTGATGCTAAACATCAAAGACCATGGGGGTAATTCCCAACACCGTCGTCATAGCGAGCGTAGCGCGATTATCCAGAAAATAGGGATTTCTGTTGTCATAATTACTGGATGGGCACACCAGCTTACGCTGGCTCGCCATGACGGCAGAATTTCAGTTGTCACCGAAAACTTAAGGTGTATTAGACGGTAAAGCCTGGTGACAACAACGTAACAAACAACATGTAACTACATGTGTATTTTAATTTTTTCTTCATAATAATCACTGAATAGGTCAACCATTACATTAATTTGTTCTGGGTAATTATCACCTGTGTTTCTGTCTGTATAGCCTTCAGATAGTCCCTGTGATTGAATATAATCAACGACA
>CANKZX010000069.1 GCA_947488275.1 Alphaproteobacteria bacterium
CGGGCAAAATTCAGCAAGATGTCCCATGAATTGCGTGATGTGTATGAAAAAGAGGATCTTCAGTACAAACGCGTGTCAGGGGCGATGGAAGAAAAATGGCAAGAAGGTGTGGCGATTGGACGTGAAGAAGGTGTGGCGATTGGACGTGAGGAGGGTAATAATGCTACAAAATACGCGATTGCTAGGCAATTACTAAGAGAAGGTTTATCACTTGATCTGATTTCTCGCACGACAGGATTATCAATTGATGACATTAAAGGGATAAAAAAATAGGCAACAAACGTAATGAATACTGCCTTCTCCATTTATCATACTGCGCTCAATTTTACCGCACAGTTGCCTTTTGATAGATTGAATAAATCAACATACCAAACATACCAATCCCGCCAACGTGCACAAGCAAACTTGGCAAACGAGGAATGTATGCAGACATATCAAACCCTTGAGCAAGCGGAATGGCAATCAATACACCAATCAACGACGTACCAGCAATAATACCAGAGGCATACAAAATGCCACCTTGTGCTGAATGTGCCTGTTTATCTTTTGGCATCTTCGTACGTGTTTTATCCGCATAATGCGCAATAATACCACCAATCAAAAACGTCAGAATCAACGAAGCTGGCATATACATCCCCAACGCAACCGTTAAAACGGGCAATGAATTTACTTTTCCTTTTGATTTAAAATATTGATCAACACAAATAACACCAACCGCAATTGCAACACCAATAAATATCATATTCCATTCAATGCCACCTGAAAATAAGCCACGCGCCATCGTTGCCATCATTGTCGCTTGTGGCGCCTTTAATGTATGTGTGGCATCCATACCAACCCGTGGCATAACATCACCAAAACCATATGCATTATAGAGCAACTCAAGAATTGGCCCAGCAATAATGGCGCCACCAACCACCCCAATAAGTAAGACAAACTGCTGTTTCCATGGTGTAGCTCCCACTAATTTTCCTGTTTTTAAGTCTTGCATATTGTCACCACTGATATAAGCGGAGAGCGCCACAATGCACGCGAACAAAATCGTTGCCCCTGCAAGTGAAAGCGCGTGCGGTGAATCAACCGATAAGTTCACATAATTACCAAGAAGGGCAAATAATAAACCACCAAACAACAAAATACCCGCAATCGTAATGCCTGATATTGGAAGCAATGTCGATCCCACAACACCTGTTAAGTATGACCCTACTGCCGCACATCCAAACGCAATCACCAATGATGCAACGACAGCCGTTAGCGTAACCACCACACCATACGTGAACGATAAATCGAAAGGAACGACAAGTACATTATAAAACATAACCATCAATGGAACGGTCAGCGCCAGGACAATCATAGCCACATAATTCATAGGCATATCACGTTCCGTCAATGGAAGAGAAGCCATATCAACAGATTCCCCTTTCAGCGTTGCCACAGAAGAGCGAATCGCATCAAACATTGTGCGTGAGAGCGATAACATCCCCCATAATCCCGCAATAACCATGGCACCAACGCCCATAAAACGTAATTTTGTTTTCCATAATTCAACAGCTGCTGCTTGCGCAGTAAGCCCTTCAGGCGCCCCATAAAGATACGCATACAACGGAACCGCAATACACCATGTGATTACCGTACCAACAACCATCGCAGCCGAAATGCGAAGCCCAACAATATACCCCGCACCGACAAGAATTGGTGAAAATTCCAAACCAGTACCAAATGGTAACGTGCCAAATTTAGTCCATACTTGAATTTCAGTGGCAAACCATTTCGCGCCATCTTGGAAAAAGCTAATGATGGAAGCAAACACCCCTCCTGAAAGCAACATTTTTCCACCATTGGAATGTTCGCTTGATTTCAAGATTTCAGCGGCAGCAATCCCTTCTGGATACGGCAGATTTTGCTGCACAATCATACTCCGACGAAGCGGTACCGAAAATGCAACACCTAAAAATCCACCAACAACCGCGATTGATAAAACCTCTATATAGTGAAAATGATCCCAATACCCAATCATCACCAAGGCTGGAATCGTTATACTAACGGCACAACTTACCACTTCACCAGCAGATGCTGTTGTTTGTACAATGTTATGTTCCAAGATGCTTGTTTTACGCCACAAATTTAAAAATAAAATCGACAAAACGGCCGCTGGAATAGAACCTGAAATCGTTCGCCCTACTTTAAGGGCAACAAATACGTTGGATGCACAAAGCACCACGGCCAGAAAAAAGCCAAATAAAAGTGATTTAAGAGTCAGCTCAGAGCATATACGTTTAACGGAGGAAGATAGAATTTCGTCCTCAAGTTGTTCTCTTGGGACTGTATGTGGATTTGTCGTCATTATGTAATCTCCGATTAGCATTCTATAATTTCATGCTAATCATAAAAATTAATGTTTTCAATCTATTTAAAAAAAATGGTTAATTTTAAGTAAAAAATAGACATTATCCTGACTGTCGTTCAAAAAATAAAACGCGCAAAATAATGTGAAAAGGGCATATCCCTCCTCCCAAAACTTATCTGCATTAAATCAAACAGATTCTATAGACTTTCACATCCAGTTTTGATAATGTAGCAACGTATAAAATGATATCTTTGGAGAAGAATTATAGCCCGCATATCAGGAGAATTTCAACCAAACCGCGACCAAAATAAACAAGAAGGCCCGCGTGTTAATCAAGAAATTACAGCGCCACGTGTACGTTTAGTAGACGAAAATGGTGAAATGATTGGTGTGCTTTCCCGTCGTGAGGCTCTCGATCTTGCTGCAGAAGCAAATTTAGACCTTGTGGAAATATCGCCAAATGCTGAGCCACCTGTTTGTAAAATTCTGGATAATGGAAAGTACAAATACGAACTTCAGAAGAAAAAAGCAGAAGCCAAGAAAAAACAAAAAGTTGTTGAAATCAAAGAAATTCAAATTCGCCCAATGATTGACGATAATGACTTTGATGTCAAACGTCGTGCAGCCGAGCGTTTTCTTAAAGATGGAAATAAGGTAAAGGTAACGATGCGCTTTCGTGGACGCGAGATGAGCCACCAAGAGATCGGCATGGAGGTTATTAATCGTTTTAAAGATGCCTTTGATGAACTCGCAAAGATTGAAACAGCGCCTCGCTTTGAAGGAAAGCAAATGCTAATGATCTTAGCGCCAAAAGTATAAATTTAGTGTCATAT